>DASQEG010000944.1:0-8286 GCA_035633775.1 Bryobacteraceae bacterium | reverse complement strand
TGAAAAAGCTTCTCGCGACTACGTACGTTCCTACGATCTATGTGTCGTCGCAAAGCCAGCAGCTGACCTACGCGGCCGAAGAGCAAATCGCCTCGCTGTTGCGTCAGAGACACAACCTTCGCCCAGGTCAGGAAGACGACTTCTCAGTCCGGAACCTCACCGACGTGGCAGAAGCGGCAGAGTCGACCACGCGCGTCATGACGATCCTGCTCGGCGGCATCGCCGGTGTTTCGCTGCTGGTCGGCGGCATTGGCATCATGAACATCATGCTGGTGTCCGTCACCGAGCGGACGCGCGAGATCGGCATCCGTATGGCCGTTGGGGCACGCTCGAAGCATGTGGAACGCCAGTTCCTGATCGAGTCGCTGGTGCTCGGTCTTGCCGGTGGGCTGGTGGGCGTGGTGCTCGGGGTCGGTCTATCGATTGGACTTGCGAAAGGCTTCGGCTGGCCCACCCTGATTTCACCGGTGGCCATCGTCACCTCCGCCCTGTTCTCGATGGCCATCGGCGTGTTCTTCGGCTACTACCCTGCGCGCAAGGCAGCGAATCTTGACCCCATTGACGCTTTGCGCTTCGAATAGGCTCTAGAGCGGCAGACGCAGGCTCACGTAATCAGCGAGTCTGCTCGCCGCCGGTGGATCGAGATTCGAGAGCACCACAATTACCCAGCCGGAATCGGGAAGTACGCGCAGCTCACCATTCATTCCTGGCGCACCGCCACCATGTCCCCACGTCAGCGGCTCGCCTTTCCCGCCGCGGACACCGAAACCAAAGCCGTAGTTGTTCCGGTCATTGGTTGTGGCCTGCGCGAGTGTCTCCTTCTTCAGCAGCTTGCCGTCCAGCAGCGCCTCCGCGAACTTCTGCAGATCGCCAACCGTCGAGTAGCCGCCGCCCGCCGATGTGCCGCGCCACGGCAGCGTGTCGGTGTTCGGGACGAGTTTGCCGTCCCGGTTCATGTACCCAACTGAGCGGTGCTGCACCTTCTCCTCCTCGGGAAGCGAATCTGTCGACGTCATACCAGCAGGCTTAAAGACCTGCTCGCGAACGTAGTCGTAATACGTTTGACCGCTGACTGCTTCGATGATTGCTCCGAGCAGCACAAAGCCGTAATTCGAATACCGCCACTGAGCACCTGGCTCGAATTCAAGACTGCGAGTTCCGTAGAGCTTTACGTAATCGGAAATGCCTCGCAGCTGCAGGCGGTTCTTTCCGAACTCGGGACCGAAGATGTCGCCGGTTCCGCCCGTGTGCGTCAGCAGATGCCGCACTGTCACCTTTGATGCCACGTCCTTGTTCGGGTAGTCGTTCAAATAGGTGCCAATCGGCTTATCAAGCTCGAGCTTGCCATTCTCAACGAGCTGCAGGGTCGCTACAGATGTGAACATCTTGTTCATCGACCCGATGCGGAACTGTGTCTTCAGGGTCGCCGGGACGTTATTCTCACGATCCGCAGAACCGAAGGCCTTGCTGACGACGGGCTCGCCCTCCCGACTCACGACAATGGCGCCGGACAGCCCAGTGGTGCTTCGCTCCGCAACGTAGCGGTCGACAGCAGCAGGGATCTCGGCCTGTGGCAAGCGCTTCGGTGCCAGGTCGGCAGGGGCGGGCACCTGCTGTAATCTCAGATGCGCGACCTTGAGGTTCTCGCCTTCGCCTTCGACCTTGAGATCGAACTCGGCGATCGTGTCAGACGCCCGCTCCTTCACCAGCCCCGTGACGGCCATCGGCTCTGCCCTGGTGATCCGTACCAGATCGAAGCCCCCGGTCATTTTACTGAACCGGGCCATGCCCTCTGCCTGTTGCACCAGCGGAGGATGGTGCTTCTCGCCAAATGCGGCGATGCGGTCGCGGTCGGCCGAGTTGAGGCTATCCATCCACAGTGAGAGAACCCTGCCTGCAGGTGTGTCAGGCGGCGTAACGGCCGCTGCCAGAACTGTAGAGAGCGCAAGGAGCGTAAGCAGACTTCGGAACATAACCGTTCTTACGTTCAGAGCCGCCAAACGTTCCTTCAAAAAATCCCAGGTCAGGGACGCCTGCACCCGCAGCGTGATCGGCTGTGATGTAATCAGGCAATGGCTTCACGATTCTCGCTGTCCCGGCGCGCGTTTCTCGCCGCTACCGCCGCCGCGCCGCTGGCCTTTGGCGCGAAAAAGGTCCCGGTGGGACTTGAACTGTACTCCGTCCGCGACCAGCTGAAACAGGACCTGCTCGGCACCGTTCGCAAGGTCGGACAGATGGGGTATGAGTGTGTTGAGTTCTACTCGCCTTACTACGACTGGACGCCCGATCAGGCGAAAGAAGTTCGAAAGCTGCTGGACGATCTGAATGTGAAGTGCTACTCGACGCACAACAGCCTGAACGCGCTCCAACCTGAAGGCATTCAGAAAGCAATCGACCTCAACGGGATCATCGGCAGCAAGTACGTGGTTGCGGCCAGTGCGGGGCGAGTAACAGGACTGGACGGCTGGAAGACTGTGGCAGAGACCCTGAGCCGGGCATCGGACACGCTGAAGAAATCAAAGATGCAGACCGGCTTCCACAATCACCAGGTGGAGTTCCGGGCCCTCGAAGGCAAGCGCCCGATCGATGTGATCTCCGAAAACACGCCGAAGAACGTAATCCTCCAGATGGATGTCGGCACCATCCTGGAAGTGGGGGAAGATCCGGTCGCCTACATCAACAAAAATCCCGGACGCATTAAGTCGATCCACTGCAAGGAGTACTCGCGCGACGGCAAGGGATACAAGGTGCTGTTCGGCGAAGGCAGCGCTCCGTGGAAGGAGATCTTCGCGGCAGCCGAAAAAACTGGCGGAGTCGAATTCTACTTAATCGAGCAGGAAGGTTCCGACTTGCCGCCGTTTGAAACCGTCGAGAAGTGTCTCGCGAACTTCCGCAAGATGCGCCAGTCCTGAGCCTTGAAGCTTCGGGGAGCCCGGCAACGGGCGGGCTCCCGCAAGTCCCACAAATTGCGAGAGCAGTGCCGGTGTGGTACTCTCAACTTTTCAGAGCAATTTCTGTAGTTACCGTGCGCTCTGAAAAGGCGCTCCCGGTCCTCCCAGTCGAAATCGATGGAAGCTACTTTCAACGCGTTAGGCCAACTGCTAATCCAGGCGTTGCCGACGTTTTTCATCGTTCTGCTTCTGCATTTCTACCTGAAGCAAACGTTTTTCAAACCACTTTCGCGAGTTCTGGCCGAACGTGACGAAGCAACGGCCGGGGCACGGCGTAAAGCCGCCGAGGCCCTCGACCGAGCCAGCGCCCAGACCGCGGCTTACGAGGAAAAGATTCGCGCCGCCCGCAACGAGATCTATCGCGAGCAGGAAGAAGTTCGGCGTCAATGGCGCGACGAGCAGTTGTCGCAAATCGCGACTGCTCGTAAGAGCGCCGATCAGGCGATCGCCACCGCGCGCGCGGACCTCCAGGCTCAGGCAAATGACGTGCGGCAGGCGCTCGCTTCCGAAACGCAGTCCCTGGCCGACCGGATTACGCGCTCGGTGTTGGAAGGAAGGACTGCATGAGTCGGCTGCTGATGGTACTCGCTCTGGCCGTCGCCCTCGCGCTCGGCCAGCATGGGACTCCTGATCACGGGCAGGTGCCGGCCGGAGGCGCAGAGGCGGTGCATCCCGGCGGTGAGGCGAGCACGCACGCCGAATCGACCGCCAGGCATGGTGAGGGTCATGAAGAGCACCCGATGCCTAACGAAATCTGGTGGAAGTGGGCAAACTTTGCGATCCTCGCACTCGTGCTCGGCTGGTTGATGTCGAAGAATGCCGGTCCGTTCTTCAGGACGCGCTCGGCCGAAATTCAAAGCGGCATCGCAGAAGCGGCGAAAACGCGTGCTGAAGCCGAAGCGCGTGCCGCCGAGATCGAACGTCGCGTCGCGAATCTGCATGCCGAGGTTGACGAGCTTCGCGAGCGTTCGCGCGGCGAGATCGCACGTGAAGGCGAACGGGTCCGGGCGGAGACCGAAGCGGCGATCCGAAAGATTCAGGCTCAGGCGGAGGCGGAAATCGCTTCAGCCGCCAAGCTCGCTTCTCAGGAGCTGAAGGCATACTCTGCCGGGCTGGCGATGGAACTCGCCGAACAGCAGATCCGTGGCAGGATTGACGGCGGAGCGCAGGACCGGCTTGCTTCTGAGTTCGTGGCTGATCTCCGGCGTAAGGCGGTGCAGAACTAATGCCGCACGCGCTCGCTTCCCGCTACGCCCAGGCCCTCGCCGATGCAGTCCTGGCTCCGGGCAATGCTTTGGACCCCGAGCAGGTCGTGCGTGAGCTGCGGACGGTGCAGGACACGGTGCGTGAGTCCCGCGACCTAGAGACCGTGCTGATGAGTCCCGCCGTGCCGACCGCTCGCAAGCGCGGCGTGATCGCACGTATTGCTGAGGCGGCTCCACTGTCGCACGTGGTACGAAACTTCCTCTATGTGATCGTGGACCGGCGTCGCACCAGCATGCTTGCCGAAATTGCGGCGGCGTTTGAGGCCGCGGTTGACGAGCGGATGGGTCTCGTGCGCGCGCAGGTAGTTTCCGCCGCACCTTTGTCGCCGGCCCAGCAGGCCGAGATGCAGGTTGCGCTGACTCAGGTCGCGGGCAAGCAGGTTCGAGGCGAGTTTACCGTCGATCCCGCGCTGATTGGCGGCGTGGTCGCACGCATCGGTTCGAAAGTTTATGACGGCAGCGTTCGCGCGCAGCTCAACACAATGCGCGAGCGTCTGGCTCACTAAAAGATTCAACTGCGGGTGGCAGCACCCGGAACGGAAAGAAACGCAATGGCTCAGATCCGGGCAGATGAAATTACGCGGGTGCTCCGCGAAGAGATCGAGAATTACGAGCGCGCGATCAATGTCGCGGAAACGGGTTTCGTAATCTCCGTGGGCGACGGTATCGCCCGCGTCTACGGGCTTGAGACGGTGATGGCCGGTGAACTCGTGGAGTTCCCGCGGAACGTCTCTGGCATCGCGCTCAATCTTGAAGAAGATCAGGTCGGCGTTGTGCTCCTCGGTGACTACACCGAGATCAAGGAAGGCGATGAAGTTCGTCGCACCGGCCGCATCATGTCGGTGCCCGTCGGTGAAGCTCTGGTTGGCCGCGTTGTGAACGCCATCGGTCAGCCGATCGATGACAAAGGTCCGATCGACACGACTGAGTTCTTCGCCATCGAACGTCTCGCTCCGGGCGTCATTGACCGTCAGAGCGTAAAAGAGCCGCTGCAGACCGGCATCAAGGCTATCGATGGCATGATTCCGATTGGCCGCGGCCAGCGCGAGCTGATCATCGGCGACCGTCAGACCGGCAAGACCGCCATCGCGCTCGACACGATCATCAATCAGAAGGGCGGCGACGTAATCTGCATCTACGTCGCTATCGGTCAGAAGCGTTCAACCGTAGCTCAGGTCGTCAAGACGCTCAGCGACCATGGCGCGATGGACTACACAATCGTCGTCGCCGCGACTGCGTCGGATCCCGCCCCGATGCAGTACATTGCACCGTACTCCGGATGCGCGATGGGCGAGTACTTCCGCGATACGAAGCGTCACGCCCTCGTAATCTATGACGATCTTTCAAAGCATGCAGCTGCGTATCGCGAGATCTCGTTGCTGCTGCGCCGCCCCCCTGGCCGTGAAGCGTTCCCGGGCGACGTGTTCTATTTGCACAGCCGGCTCCTCGAGCGCGCGGCGAAGCTGAGCAGCGAAATGGGCGGTGGTTCGCTAACCGCTCTGCCGTTTATCGAAACACAAGCCGGTGACGTTTCCGCGTACATCCCGACGAACGTGATCTCGATCACCGACGGTCAGATCTTCCTTGAAGCGGACCTGTTCAACTCCAACCAGCGGCCCGCGATCAACGTCGGTCTGTCGGTCAGCCGTGTGGGTGGTTCAGCCCAAACGAAGGCGATGAGAGCCGTCGCCGGTTCGCTCCGCCTCGAGCTGGCTCAATATCGCGAGCTGGCCGCCTTCGCGCAGTTCGGTTCGGATCTCGACAAGACATCGCAGGCACAGTTGAACCGCGGCCGCCGCCTCGTGGAGATTCTAAAGCAGCCGCAGTTCCAGCCGCTTCCGTTCGAGAAGCAGGTAATGATCATCTTCGCGGGTACCAGCGGTGCTCTCGACGATCTGCCGGTGGAGAACGTGCAGCGGTTCGAAGCCGAGCTTTACCGTTTCCTTGAGAATGCTCATCCCGGCCTCCTCCCACAGATTCGCGAGAAGAGGGCGCTTGACGATGCGCTCAAATCGGAGATGAAGAACGTCCTGAAGGAGTTTAAGGACAGGTTCACTTCCGAGAAGAAATAGCCGATGCCGAGCCTAATCGACATACGGCGGCGCATACGGTCCGTCAAGAGCACGCAGCAGATCACCAAGGCCATGAAGATGGTCTCGGCTGCCAAGCTGCGTCGCGCTCAGGATCGCGTCATGTCGGCACGGCCGTACGCGGCCATGCTGCGGGAAGTTTTATCGAATGTCGCGGCCGCGGCTCCGGCCGGTGAGGAAGGCGTCTCCCCGCTACTCGCACCGAAGCCGGAGAACCGGGTGCAGGTCATCCTGCTCACCTCCGACCGGGGACTGGCTGGCGCGTTCAATACCAACCTGATCCGTGCGGCGCAGGGATTCGCGACCGAGCGCGCCACCGCAACAGTGGAGTTTGAAGCGATCGGTCGCAAGGGACGCGACTTCTTCGCGCGCAGGGCCTGGAAGCTGACGGGCGAACATCTGGGCGTTCTGAGCAAGCCTGCTTATGCAGACGCCGCGGCAATCGGCCAGAAGGTCGCTCAGCGCATGCTGAATGACGAGATCGACGCCGTCTACCTGATCTATAACGAGTTCAAGAGCGTCATCTCGCAGAAGCTGACGGTTAACAGGATTCTCCCGGTGGCAGCGCCCGCCGAGAGTTCAGTCGTCGACTACATCTATGAGCAGCCGCCTGCGGAACTACTGGCCACGCTGCTGCCCAAGTACGTAGAAGTGCAGATTTATACCGCCATGATCGAGACCGCGGCCGCCGAACATGCGGCTCGCATGACCGCCATGGATTCGGCGTCCAGCAATGCGGCGGACATGATCGAACGCCTGACGCTGTACATGAACCGTGTACGCCAGGCAAGCATCACGAGAGAAATCATCGAGGTTGTGAGCGGTGCGTCCGCTCTGGAGTAATTGTCCAAATGATCGCAACTGAAACCGCAGTGTCCGGCAAAGTGATTCAGGTGGCCGGACCGGCCGTCGACATCCAGTTCCCCGAAGGGAAGATTCCTCCGATCCATCAGGCTCTCCGCATCACCAGCGACGGCTTCAAGGTCCCGAACCCGGTGAGCATCATCGTTGAGGTAGCCCAGCACATCGGCGAAGGCCGTGTCCGCACCATCGCGCTGCAGCCCACCGAAGGTCTGGTGCGCGGCATGAAGGTGATCGATACGGGCGCCCCGGTTACAGTGCCGGTGGGCCCGCAGACGCTTGGCCGCGTGATGAACGTCATCGGCGAGCCCGTCGACAAAATGGGTCCGGTGAACACCGAGCAGCGGTACTCGATCCACCGGTCGGCTCCGCTGTTTGAAGAGCAGTCAACCGAACTGCAGATGTTCGAGACCGGTATCAAGGTCATCGATCTGCTTGAGCCCTATCTCCGCGGCGGCAAGATCGGCCTCTTCGGCGGAGCCGGCGTCGGCAAGACCGTCGTCATCATGGAGCTGATCAACAACATCGCCATGAAGCACGGCGGTGTTTCGGTGTTCTCGGGCGTGGGCGAGCGCACGCGTGAGGGCAACGACCTTTGGCACGAAATGCAGGAGTCGGGGGTTCTCGATCCTCAGGACTACACGAAGTCGAAGGTGGCCTTGATCTACGGTCAGATGACGGAGCCGCCCGGGGCGCGTTTGCGCGTCGGTCTCACGGGCCTTACGGTTGCTGAGTACTTCCGCGATCAGGGTCAGGACGTACTTCTGTTCATCGACAACATCTTCCGGTTCACTCAGGCCGGTTCTGAAGTATCGGCGCTGCTGGGCCGCATGCCCTCGGCCGTTGGATACCAGCCCAATCTCGCGACGGAAATGGGCGAGTTGCAGGAGCGCATCACGTCAACCCGCAAGGGTTCGATCACCTCCGTACAGGCCATCTATGTGCCCGCGGACGACTACACCGATCCCGCTCCCGCAACAACGTTCGCGCACCTTGACGCCACCACCAACCTGTCGCGTGCGATCTCGGAACTGGGCATCTACCCCGCTGTGGATCCCCTGGCCTCAACGTCCCGCATTCTCGACCCGATCATCATCGGGAACGAGCACTACAGCGTCG
>DASQEG010000943.1:0-9067 GCA_035633775.1 Bryobacteraceae bacterium | reverse complement strand
AGCGCAGCACCGGAAAGAATGCCAAGCCCGCCCGTGAGTCCAAGCGTTCAGATGGCCTTAAACGGATTGATCTCGGCGGGGCGGACATCAACGCGCACGAACAGAACAACACAGTCACCATCACGTCGCGTCACGCAGGATCGGACATCTCGGTCGTCGTCCCGCGCAGTTCGAACCTGACGCTGAAGACACTCGACGGGGAGAGCACTGTGGAGGGGGTGCAAGGTCAGATTGAAGCCAACAGCCTGAACGGTGAGGTGACGATGCGGAGCGTGTCCGGCACGGTCATCGCGCACTCGCTCAACGGAGATGTGAGAGTCACCCTGGATCGGGTTGAGGCGAAACCGATGTCGTTCAGCACCATGAACGGGGATATCGATGTTACCTTGCCGCCGGACATCAAGGCACGATTCAAGATGCGCAACGATCACGGTGATCTGTTCAGCGACTTCGATATGACGGTTGAAGCCGCCGGCCCGCAGGTGTCGGAAACGGGCGGGTCACGCAAGATTCGCTTCGAGCGAACTGCCTACGCCAACGTCAACGGTGGCGGACCCGAAGTATCGTTCCGCACCGTTAACGGCGAGATTCGAATCCGCAAACACAAGTGAGCAGAGCCTCAGCGGAAAACGTCGAGCACGCGGCCGATAACCGACCTGCCGCCCTGGTAGGAGACGGTTTCGGCCGTCGGGTCCATATAGTCGTTCCAATGCTCGCCGCTGCACCGGGTTTTCGGCTGCGTTCCCGTCACAAACAGCTCCGTTCGGATGTTAGTGCAGAACTCGCCCGGTAATAGTCCAGTCTCGGCATCTACGTCAGCCTTCACCACACCTTGCGGCGCTTTGAACGGCTTGGCACCGGAGTACTGCCGTAGACTATGTGCACGCTTCATGAACTCGGTCCAGACGGGCAGCGCTGACTTCGAGCCTTCCAGATCGAGGTCGCTGTAATCGTCGTATCCAACCCACACAACAGTCAGAAGCTCGGAGGTGTACCCTGCGAACCAGCCGTCACGGGCTGTACCCGTCTTGCCCGCCGCGGGAAGTTTGAACCCGCGTGATCGAATCGATCCTGCGGTGCCGCGTGTGACTACGTCCTCCATGATGTTGGTCATGATGTAAGCTACCCGCTCGTCCAGCACCCGGTTTGTCGGGGTTTGAGGCTTGTAGACGTCTGTGTTCGAGCGGTCGCGAATGGCCGCGATCCAGTTGCGCGCCGTGTGGACGCCGCCGTTCGAGAAGATCGTGTAAGCCTCCGCGAGCTCGATCGGCGGTATCTCGTAAGATCCAAGCGCCAGCGAGGGTGTGGCGTCGAGCGGTGCCTTGATACCGGCAGCGCGAGCTACCTCGACCAGCGGCGTGTACCCGAGCTTCTCGGCCACCTTCACCGTTGGAATGTTCAGCGAATGCATGACGGCCTTGCGTATGGTCACGCTGCCGAGATATTTGTCTTCGAAGTTAGCCGGCTGATAAGGCTTGTTGTTGAACAGGAAGGTTGTCGGCTGGTCGATGAAGTGACTGGCTGCTGTAAAAGTCTCACGTGTCCTGCCGGTGGCCGTCGCATTCAGCGCTGCCGCATACACGAACGGCTTGAACGCGGAGCCGGGCTGTCGCTTCGCAAACACGCGATTGAGCTGGCTCTCAGCATAGTTGCGGCCTCCGACCAGCGCCTTGATAGCACCCGTATGGGCATCGAGAGCGACGAGGGCGATCTGCGGGGCGGCACCTTTGCCATGCTTGCCAGCCCGCCTCTTCACACCGGGCAACGCCGCCGCGACAGCGTCCAGCGCTGCCTTTTGCAGATCCATATCGAGCGTGGTGTAGATACGATACGCTTTACGGTCGAAGTCCCAGTCGTCGAACTTGCCCTGCAACTCGGTGTTCACCATGTCCACGAAGTACGGCGCATCGGTGGACTCGATCTCCCCTGGCGTGACGCGAACGGGAGAATTCTTAGCTTCCTGCAGCTGCGATGCATCGATGTAGCCGTTGTTGGGCATCATGGTCAGGACCAGATCTCTGCGCTCTTTGACGCGGTCGGGAGACCGCAGTGGATTGTAGTAGCTCGGGCGCTGGATCATGCCGGCCAGCATTGCCGCTTCGGGCAGCGTGAGTTTGCGAACGTCCTTACCGAAGAAAGCACGAGCGGCTTCGCCAAAGCCGTGGACGCTGAAGCTGCCTCGTCTGCCCAGATAAACCTCGTTCGCGTAGAGCTGGAAGACTTCTTCTTTGGTAAACCGCCGCTCCAACTCAGCCGCAAGCATCACTTCGGACATCTTGCGCTTCCAGTTCTTGTCCTGATCGAGCCAAAAGCTGCGAGCCAGCTGCATTGTCAGGGTGGAAGCGCCCTGCTCCTTGCGGCCTTCCCTGATGTCGACGTAGGCTGCCTTTGCAACACGCAGCAGATCAAGTCCCGAATGCTGGAAGAATCGCTTGTCCTCCACACTCACCACGGCGTTCACCAGGCTTTTCGGGAACTCGCTGAAGGGGACGAATATGCGCTTTCCGCGACCTGCGTCCAGAACATTCGTGATTAGTTCCGGTTCCAGCAAGTAAGATCCAACCTCACCTTTCTGTCGCATCGAGTAGATCGACTGAACCGCGCCGTTCTGAAAGGTTATGCGTACGTGGTGAGGTTTGAAGTATGATTCGGGACCGCCTATGATTTCGACGCTGCTGCCGCTGACACTGTACCGGCCTGTGCGGTTGTCGCTGTGTTCGGTGTAGCCCGCTCGCTGCAGCCTTACGACCACTTCGGCGGGCGTCATCGCATCACCCGGACCAATCATCCTCGGACTGGCAAGAAGAGTCGAACTGGTGCGCAAACTCCCGCTGCCGAGCCGTGCCTCCACTTCACTGGCGAAGCGCCGGTAAACAATGCCCAAAGCAATTGCGGAGACTAACAGTAGAGTTGCGAAGATTGCGAGGGGTATGCGGTATCGCCACAGTAAGGCTTTAAGTTGCGGAGGCAGAGTCGGCAGCTTTTTCCTGTTGTTGAAGTTTTGACCTGAGTTAGTGTTCATCCTGGGCCACCGATCCTGCATGAGACGTCCGCAAGTCGGTAGCTGTTTCGGTCATGGAGCGGGCGCCAGGCCCGGAACTCCACCCTGCGTCCACGACATACGGACTGCCCGTACGATCGCTTCAGCTACCACCTCAGCTGCTACGACGCCCAGCCCGCTGAAGTCAGCACTTTGCGGGCCGACCGACAGCGCGAACATCAGGTCGCCGTCGTAAATAGTGTGTACGGGCGCAATAGAGGCAATCACGCCGTGCTGGGCGAGCTGGGCAAGCTTGGTCGCCTGTACCTTGGTGAGCCTCGCATCCGTGGCAACCACAGTGAGAGTCGTGTTCCCGCCGACCGGAGCGACGGGCCTGCCGGCTTTCAACCTTTCCACTGAGTTTGCGAACTCTCTACTGTCCGGGGTGGTCCGCGTGCCTGCGATGATCGTTCGAGTCCGCGGGTGGACGACATCACCCCACGCGTTTACAGCCGCAAGTGCCGCGACAGTGACATCGCCGAACCGGGCAGACCATGCCCCTATGCCGCCTTTCATGCTGTGGGTCATCCCTCGTAGTTTGCCGACGGTCGCTCCCGTACCTGCCCCAACGCAACCTTCTGCAACCGGACCTGTCGTCGAAGCCTGCGCCGCCGCGTAGCCCATCTCCCGCCCGGGTCGCACGTCGGATTTTCCGATGCCGAGGTCATAAAGGATCGCACCTACCACCAGCGGTACCTTCGCGTGCGCGGTAGGAAATCCTACGCCCTTCTCTTCCAGCCAGCGGCGCACACCCGAAGCGGCTTCCAACCCGAAGGCACTACCTCCCGACAGGCAGATTCCATGAATCGCCGGCGTCAGATGCAGCGGATTGAGCAGGTCGAGCTCTTCTGTGCCAGTGGCCGAGCCGCCCACGCTAAGTCCGGCAACGGCACCCGCCTCGCAGAGAATCGCAGTGCAGCCGGTGAGGGCTTCTGAATCCTGCGCATGTCCCACCCGGATCCCAGGGACATCGGTAAGTCCGTGTTTCATAAGTTCCTGCGGGCCGCCGGCATGCTAACATTGTCGGACGAGGCCCGCCGGTTGCTGGATCTCCTGAAAACACCCGTATTCTCGTTCCAGGAATTCATTTATCTGAGCGGGCGCGCAATCCGGAACATCTTTCGGAGTCCGCGCTACGGCCAGGATATCGTCATTCAGGCCGACATCATCGGATTCGGCAGTCTTCCCATCGTTGTCCTCACGGGTTTCTTCACAGGCGCTGTGATGGGCCTCCAGATGTCTCGCGCTCTGGCGCAGTACGGCGCGACGGGGCAGATTGGCGCTATCGTCGCAATCACGCTCGTCCGTGAGCTTGGGCCGGTTTTGAGCTCCATCACAGTCGCGGGTCGGAACGCGTCTGGCATTGCCAGCGAGATCGGCTCAATGAAAGTGACGGAGCAGATCGATGCAATGAGAGCTCTCGGCACAGATCCCACGCAGAAGCTTGTAACACCGCGACTGCTGGCGACGGCTGTGACGCTGCCGATGTTGACTGTGATCGCGGACTTCGTGGGACTGGTCGGCTGTTATCTTGTCGCGTCGCTGCTGCTCAAGCAGACCGCGTCGCAGTACTGGCAGACAGCGTGGCGCGCTTTGGAATGGAATGACCTTGCGCAGGGCCTGCTTAAGCCATTCGTTTTTGCGATCATCGTTTCTCTCGTCGGATGTTTCTACGGCATCCGTACCAGCGGGGGCACCCAGGGAGTAGGCCGCGCAACCACCCAGGCCGTGGTCGCTGCGATCGTATGGATCTTCGTCTTCAACCTGATCATCACGCAGATCTTCGTGAACATGTAATGGACAGGATCCTCGCCTTTGACAAGGTCACCGTCGACTTCGATGACGTTCGGGCGCTTGACTCTGTAAGCTTCGACGTGCCGCGGGGTCAGACGCGAATTCTGTTCGGCGCGGCCGGAAGTGGCAAGTCCGTTCTTATTAAGACAGCCATTGGACTGGTCCAGCCCTCATCCGGTGTCGTCACCCTGCTCGGTGAGGACATCTCGAAACGTCCGGAAGAGGACCTGTTTGAGATCCGCTCCAGAGCCGGCGTGCTGTTTCAGGAGAGCGGCCTGTTTGACTCGCTGACGATCGAGGAGAACGTCGCCTACCCGATCGTGAATCAACGCGCGCCCGGTCAGTCGCGCAAACGCATGAAGCCCGATCCGGCTGAAACGGAGCGCCGGGTTCGCGAGGCTCTTCGCTTCGTCGAGCTCGAGCACACGCTGACGAAATTTCCGAGTGAGCTGTCGGGGGGCATGCGCCGACGTGTTGGAATCGCCCGCGCTGCGGTCACCGAGCCGAGCCTGATGCTCTACGATTCCCCCACCGCAGGGCTCGATCCCATTACCGCAAACACGATCATTGCACTCATCGTGAAGGCTCGGGATACGCGCAAGACCACGTCCATCATCGTGACCCACCGGTACCAGGACGGACAAATTCTCGCCAATTTCAGCTACAACCCCGATAAAGGCGATCTGGAAGCTGCGCCGGCCGACAGCAACATCCATGAACGTACCGTATTCATGGTCTTTCGGGAAGGAAAGCTTGTCTTCGAGGGAACGCAGGAAGAACTCGAGGCGAATACGGATAAGTACGTCGCGCGCTTTCAATCGCGGACCATCGCTCGGGCGTCGTAACGTAGATAGGAAGACATGCCGGCTGCACACAAGGTAGGCTGGGCCAGACTGCGGGTGGGAGTCATGGCGATCGTGGCGCTTGTCATTGTCGCCGTGCTGGTCGTCTTGCTCACATCAAATAAGAAGCTCTGGGCTAGTACCAGCGTGGTCTATACATACCTGGACGACTCTGCGGCTCTGGCGAACGGCTCTCCGGTGAGGTTGAACGGGATCCTGGCGGGTGAGGTGACAAAGGTTCAACTGTCCGGCGAAACTGGTCCGCAGCGAATCATCCGCGTCGAGATGGAACTCGAGACCGAATACTTGCGCCAGATCCCGATCGACTCGGTCGCGGCCATCAGCGCGGAGAACGTACTCGGAGCGAAGTTCATCAACATCAAAAAAGGTCAGAGCCCAACGCATGTACAGCCAGGCGGCGAAGTCAAAGCCCTGGACACCCGCGAGTTCGAAGAGGTAGTTCAACAGAGCTACACGCTCTTATCGTCGCTGCAGGGCATCCTCAAGCGCGTAGATGCGATCGTCGGGGTCGTTGAAGTGGGCAAAGGCAGTATCGGAAAACTGTTGGTGGACGAGGAACTCTACGATCGGCTGATCGCGACAGTCGCCGAGTTCCAGAAGATCACTCATGCCATGTCGACGCCGCAGGGCACGATCGGCAAACTGCTGTACGACGATGCGGTGTACAACGACGTGCGCAAGAGCATGGGTCGTGTGGATACCCTGCTGGCAGGTTTGGAGCAGGGCCAGGGCACGGCGGGCAAGCTGCTGAAGGATGATGCCATCTATAACGAACTTCGCCAGACAGTGGCTGAAGTGCGGCGCATTACTGAGGACATCAACGCCGGCAAGGGCACCGCGGGCAAGCTGCTGAAAGACGAAGCGCTCCACAACCAGCTGCAGGCCTCGCTCGCAAAGGTTGACGGCATTCTCGACCGCATCAACTCCGGGCAGGGGACAATCGGGCAGCTTCTTGTGAATCCGCAGCTTTACGATACCTTGAACGGCGCGACGGGCGAAATGCAGCAGCTGATCAGAGCGATTCGGGACAACCCGAAGAAGTACCTTCGGATCAAGCTCGCGCTGTTCTGATGGGACGCATTCTCGTCGTCAATGCTGACGACTTCGGCTTCACCCGCGACGTAAATGCAGGCATAATCGAGGCTCATACACGGGGCATTCTTACAGCAACCACTCTGATGGCCAACGGCGCTGCATTCGACGACGCAGTGCGGCTTGCGCGCGAGCACCCGACGCTGGATGTTGGGTGCCACATGGTGCTGGTACAGGGAGCATCCCTCGATCGGCCCGGCGAGAACCTGCCGTCGAGCTTGACGCAACTTATTCGCGCGCTGAGCACACGGCGCATAGACCCTTACACCGAGCTGAAGGCGCAGGCCGAGCGCATCCTCCATTCGGGCCTGCGGCCACTCCACCTCGATACGCACAAACACACCCACCTGCTGCCGCCTGTGCTGCGAGCAGTCGCACGCATCTCACGCGAGTTCGGGATTCCGTGGGTACGTAGGCCCTTCGACATACCTGTTGCGCACGCGAACCCACCCCTGCTCGTCAGGGCAATTAACTTTGCGATCGGCGGGTTACGCGGCCGTTTCGTACCGACGCTCCAGCAATACGGCTGTCGGACGACCGATCATTTCGCAGGCTTTCAGCTCACGGGCCGGTTTCGGACCGCGGAGCTTGTTCAGCTGATACGAAACCTGCCCGAAGGCACAACCGAGTTCATGACCCACCCAGGACATTGCACGGATGAACTCCGTTCCATGCCCACGAGACTCAAAGAATCACGCCAGGTGGAATTGGACGCACTAACTGCGCCCGAGGTGCGGCAACAACTGGACAGATCGCGTGTAAGCCTGTGCAACTATCGAGATCTCTCGGACTAGCGGGAACAAAGTGCGGCGCGTTCGATGGAGGCGGGATGGATGGCGTCCCCAGGGGGATTCGAACCCCCGTTACCGCCGTGAAAGGGCGATGTCCTGGGCCTCTAGACGATGGGGACAACAGGCGCTGAAGGGACTGCTTCGACCCTTCAGCAACTCTTAATGTAGCGTCCGGTACGAGGTACCGTCAACCTGATTACAGCGTGCGAATGTAGGCGAGGACGTCAGCCTTCTCTTCGTCGGTCAGCAGATCGGCATATGCGGGCATACCGTTACCTCCGTTGTTGAGGATGGCCCGGAGGTTCGCTTCGTTGTTGGCTTTGCCGTTCTGCAGCTTCGCCCGCTTCGAGAGACCCATCAGCGACGGACCCATCTTCTTCTCGTCGGTGTCAGTGTTGTGGCAGGCGCCGCACTGCTCAAACACAGCTTTACCCTTCTCTGCGTCGCCCTTTGCAGCGCTTTTCTCCTGCGCAACCACCATGCCCGCGGACAACGCCAGGGCAGCCGTCAAGTATGCAAATTTCTTCATGATGTCAGCCAGTCTCCTGCCGATAAACAATTCCTTTAGTTTACCTTACAAGCATCCAGATGACGACGTTGGCCGTCTGGTTACCCGTACGGCAATTAAGTCTGTTTCACTCAGGCGCGAAGCGCTTCAAGTCGCCGCAATCGCTCCAGTTCCGCCATGACCTGTTGCCGGTCCGGGGCGCCCGGAGCAAGCCGCAGGTAAGTTTTCAAATCCTGCTGCGCGGCGCCGAGCCGCCCAAGCTGCGCTCCGCACACGCCACGCTGCTTGTATTCTTCAGCCGCGGTCTCGGGTGAAGCTTCAATCAGCAGGTCCAGCACTCTCACAGCCTTTGCTGGCTCGCTCTGTTGAAAATAAACGGCACGCAGGTTGTTCAGCATTCGGATGGCGATGTGCCTGCGTGTAACCGGCTGAAGAAGAGCCGGATCGTCCGGCAAGTCCATGCCCGTTGCTTCACGCGCAAGAGTGAAGCAGTCCTCTGGAGACAACACCTGCCCGCCGTGAAACGGGTCCAGCAGCGCCTCGAAATCACCATCGCTGTAGCGGACGATGAAGTGCCCGGGAAGGCCGACACCGCGGATCTTACGTCCAACCCGGCGTGCAACCTCCATATACACGATCGATAACGTGATGGGAATGCCTGACCGCCGGAGCAGCACTTCGTTCAGGCAACTGTTCGCCGCGTCGTAGTACGACTCGCTGTTGCCTCCAAATCCGAGTTCGTCGAAAAGGTACGTATTCAGTTCGGAAACGAAATCGTCGCCTGATGTGCGCTCGGTGATCCGATCCTTGAACTCGGCTGCATGCGAGTCCAACAGGACCAGCCAGGGCTCCGGAGTGAGGTCAGGATATTCGACGGTTGCAATCTGCAGCGCCGCCACATCCAGCGGCACGTTCTTCGAGCCATCACGCAGCAACTCGGTAAGCTCGTGCATTTCTGCCGTAGAATACCACTGCGTGG
>DASQEG010000942.1:0-5620 GCA_035633775.1 Bryobacteraceae bacterium | reverse complement strand
GACGGCCATCTCCGTGAGCTGCGTCAGAACCTGCTTCACCACCTTTGGGGAAAGTTCCGCGTTCTCCGCCAGCTCACGAATGATCTGGGTCTGGGTCATGCGAGTCGCTTCAGCCATGTCATGTCTCCTTGCGGCCTGAGGTTTCGTGTTAAAACATTTTTGGCCGGAAATGCAAGTCCATGATACGGCGGTACGACCGTGCTTGTAAAGGCAAAAATATCACAATCGCGCCAGTTTTGGCGTCTTTTCGGCGATGCACCTGCTGGAGGGTGCGTAAAACGGGGTTCTCGCGCGACCTTCAGGCGCCGACTGCCGATTTTACAGGGGGTTGCTGCACGGTGCCACCGTCGATTGCCAGCGTTGCTCGCAGAGCCTTCTCCAGTTTGGCTGCCGAGTCCGGATGCTCGCGCAGGAACAGGCGCGCGTTTTCACGGCCCTGCCCGATTCGCTCGCCCGAGTAGCTGAACCACGATCCGCTCTTTTCGACGAGGTTGTGTGCTACGCCGAGATCCAGCAGGTCGCTTTCACGCGAGATGCCCTCACCATACAGCAGATCAACTTCAGCTTCCCTGAAAGGAGCGGCAACCTTGTTCTTCACGATTTTGATCTTCGTGCGGTTGCCGACCGTCTTGTCGCCATCTTTGATGGCCGCCGCCCGGCGAACTTCGATCCGCACCGAACTGAAGAACTTCAGCGCTCGGCCGCCGGTGGTGGTTTCCGGGTTGCCGAACATCACGCCGATCTTCTCGCGCAGCTGATTGATGAACACCATGCAGGTATTCGTGCGCGAGACCAGGGCCGTTAGCTTGCGCATGGCCTGCGACATCAGCCTTGCCTGGACGCCGACGAAGGAGTCACCCATCTCACCATCGATCTCGGCCTTGGGCACCAGTGCCGCAACGGAGTCGATGACGATGAGATCCAGAGAACCGGAGCTGGCGAGTGCAGCCGCGATGTCGAGCGCCTGTTCGCCGCAGTCAGGCTGCGACACGATCAGGTCTTCGACCTTCACACCGAGCGCCCGGGCGTAAGTCGGATCGAGTGCGTGCTCGGCATCGATGAAGGCTGCGAACCCGCCTGCCTTCTGCGCCTCAGCGATGACATGGAGGGTGAGCGTAGTTTTGCCCGACGACTCCGGCCCAAAGATTTCGATCACGCGCCCGCGCGGCAGGCCACCGACACCGAGCGCGAAATCGACAGCGAGCGAGCCGCTCGGAATGGTGCTGACCGGCACGGCGGCCCCGGAGCCCAGAAACTGCACAGAGCCTTTGCCGTACTGCTTGTCCATCTGGACAAGGGTCGCCATGATGGACTTGCGCCGATCGTCGTTTGCCATAGTTCTCCTGTGCACAGATGGTGCGGTGTGCGAAGTAAAACTCTCGGGCGAACAGCGGAAGAGTAGTAAACTTGAGGTACCGCTTAGATGGGCGGTTAGCTCAGCCGGTTAGAGCGCCTGCCTTACAAGCAGGAGGTCCACAGTTCGAGCCTGTGACCGCCCACCATCTCTCTCATACTTTCAGCAGCTTACGAGCTTCGCTGATCCTCTGCTCGCGCATCGACGTCCTGTGCCAAAACCACTTCAGTCCACGCGGGCTGACCGAAAACTGTTCTCGTGTTCCGGCGGGTCACATCACCGACCAGAACTCGTAGCGAACGAGAGTGTCTCACAGGCGCTCCCGAGCTTAAGTTCCGACGGGGCTTGATCTGACGATTTGCGGCGCGCTCGCGTTCGACGCTCAGGCGGCAGGCGACGCAGTTCACCACTGAAATCCTGTGTATAATTGCATCTCCGCACCAGAGCACCTATATGGCAGATCCAGCACTTGCATCAATTGCCAGGACGTGGGAATCCCGCTTCGCGGGATCGCTTCTCACATCTTCAGGTCCAGGCTTCGACGCCGCCCGTCAAGTCTGGAATGCGATGATCGATCGCCGACCAGCACTGATAGCCCGGTGCAGAACGCGGCATGACGTGCAAAATGCGATTAGGCTCGCTCGGGCAGAGAGGCTGCCGATCAGTATTCGCGGCGGCGGTCACAACATCACAGGTTCCGCCGTTTGTCATGACGGGTTGATGATTGACTTATCTCTGATGAAAGACATCAGAGTCGATCCGGATTCCAAACAAGCGATCGCGGAGCCCGGCGTCCTGTGGGGCGAGTTCGACGCAGCCACGCAGGCTCACGGTCTCGCTACGACCGGGGGGCAGGTGTCACATACGGGCATTGCGGGCCTGACCCTCGGCGGCGGGCTTGGTTATCTGATGGGCAAGCATGGCGCAGCTTGTGACAACGTGCTCTCGCTGGATGTGGTGACTGCTGATGCCGAGTTGGTGACCGCGAGCGAGGAACAGAATGCAGATCTATTCTGGGCAATGCGTGGCGCTGGGGCGAACTTCGGCGTTGTGACGTCGTTTCGCTATAAGGTGCATCCGCTCGAGCAGATTCTTGGCGGTATGCTGCTGTATCCACGCGAGCGAGCAGGCGAACTAATTGCGTTCCATCGGGAGTTTCTGGAACAGACTCCAGATGAGCTGGACACAACCATAGGTTTCCTGAATTCTCCCGACGGGGCGCCGCTGGTGGGAATCATTGCCGTATACGCCGGCGACGTCGCAGACGGCGAACGAGTGCTGCGACCCTTGCGCCAGTTTGGTTCACCCGTCGCCGATCTCGTTCAGCCGATGCCTTATACAGCGGTCCAACGCATGGTCGACGATGCCCTCCCTGTCGGTGATCGGTACTACTGGAAATCGAACTTCGTTTCGCAACTCACTCCCGGTCTGGCAACAGTGTTGGAGCAAGGTGCCAACGCAATGCCATCGCCGTATTCGATGCTCCTGCTTTTCGAGATGAAAGGGCAGATTCGGCGTGTGCCAAAGGACGCTATGGCCTTCGATCATCGCGATCCGCACTTCGAGATGTCGATTGTTGCGCACTGGACGGATGCGGGTGCCGATGCCGAGAACATCTCATGGGCTCGTCAGGTTTGGGCAGACGCTCAGCCTTTTGTAATGCCGTCATCCTATGCGAATCACATGACGGCCGACGAGGGCGTGGAGCGGGTCCGAGCCGCTTACGGCACCGAGAAGTTTGAAAGGCTCAGCGTCTTGAAGGCCAGGTATGATCCGGAGAACTTGTTCCGGCTCAACCACAACGTACCTCCGCGGCCGTGAAATTAGCTTTGGCTTTAGAACTGCCACTGCCGGGGCAACGCGACGTGGATCTGCCGTCTGCTTGAGGCCTCGCACCAACGCGCGAGGCCTCCTTATAGTTAGCGACTGTTTCGAACTACCTCCATTCGCAGCCTTCATCAAGATCCGGCTTGCCTGTGATGCACGGCAAGTGAGGATCGCCACCGCCCGTAGGCATAACCGGAGTGATGGTGATCCGGTCCAGATCCATATACATGTCAATGCCATATCCGGCTGGGACCTGGATCGACAGGTTTGCCGTGGATCCGGTGGTCTTGGGAATTTCGATCGTCTCCTCTCGCCATTGCCCAAAGGTCGGCATGATGTACTTGGACGTCATCCGGGTCCCGGCCGCGTTTTTCACCTCGACCACGCCGGTGATGTCATTGCTCGTGCGTACCCAGAACTTCAGCAAGTAACCCAGCGCGTTCGCATTGTTGAGGCTGATCGACCTCGACAGTCCGTGGAAGCCTCCGTTGTTGCCCCAGGCATGAAAGAAGGCAGTGCCGTGCTTGGCGTCTGAACTGCGCAACATAACCTTCGCGTTGCCGATTTTGGTCCAGTTCTTCATTCCCGATTCGAAGCTGGGGTTCGTAATTACCGTGCTGAAATCCCAGTACACATCGTCCATTCCTGCGGCATAGAACAGATCGTCGCCATGAATCCACTTTTCGGCTCCGCTGTCCTTTTGGATCAAGTAGTAACCAGGACTCGATGCGTTCGGAAACGCATGATAGGAATACGCGAGATCATAGTGAGGAGCGCTCTTGTAGCCGATGATCACAGGCTTACCCAACATCAGATAGTACTTGGCCACTTCCACTGCGTCGGAGCTCGAGATCAGATTGGCGGCCTCGGTGTACTCCGCGCGGTGTCCGTGCCGTTCCCGCAGCCACTGGAATCCGTGGTACATGTCGTGAGGCCACGTGTATCCCTGCTCCGGCTTAAAGGGCGATTGTGCTGTGCCGATAAAGTCACGCAGGTCCTTCTGATTCGCGGCGGCGTACAAATCCGTGTAGTCGCCCTTCAATGTGCCAAACGGGTCGCCGTGCAAAACAGATGGAGTCCAGTTCAAGTCGTGCCACATGAACAGGTTCATCAGGGCGGTCGGTCCACAGCCCGTGGCCCAACTCTTGTCGCTGTACTGCGTGCCCGGCTTCACCTGCTTGAACCGGAACGCATAGTTGCCAAGCGCGTTGTAATACCTGGCGGGCGCGCCTGTGCCCCCACCGCCGCCACCTCCCGTCTCTCCATCTACGACATTCTCTCGCCAGAGCATAGCAGTCGGTGACAGCGGCCGAGGGGTGAAGTTCAGAAAGTAAGCATCATAGTTCAACGCGTAGTCGGCGTATGCTTCCTCTTCGCCGCTATACGGACGGTAAAGGTCGGAACCAAAAATACCCTGGGTGGGCGAAAACGTAGTGCGGAAGATGGGGTTGGCCGTCGACAGGGTGGGTGCGGTACGGTGCCGGAACAACATGGGAAATTCACCGATGCCGGCGAGGATGTTGCCCTGCGGACTCTCAGCCGCGACGTAGGCAGACCCCAGCCGCACCATTTTGAACGGCTGGCTCGTCATCTCGCTCAGCCGATCGTAGTGTGACCTGGTCTTCGTGGAGTATTCCACCACCTTTCCATCAGAGTGCTTGAGGATGATGTACCCGAAGCGGTGCAGAGGGAAACTCCCGACTTGCACCCATGCCTCCAGCTTGGCCTCCCAGAAAACAATCCGTGTGCTCCTGGGCGCAAACATAGGCCGGTATTCCCGGATACTCAAGGCCTGCAGCGCGGGGGAGTTCGCGCGCAGGTTTTCGGCGTTGTCCCGAACCACAGTCGGGTAAAGAGGGCCGCTAACAACAGGTCCCTGGGCATGGAGATAAGAAAGGCAGAGTGTGGCGGCAATTGTAATCCGCCTCACGAGCCCGAACGGTATTGTGAAGTTCACGTCGATGTGTCCTCTCTCGGAAACGTTCAAATCGGCAACCCGCATGGCGCCGGCTGCCTACACTGCTACACCGCGCGGTCGGGACCCGAAAAGGCAAAGTTCCGGATGCGACGAGGTCGTTACTAACGCCAGTAACGCCCGAAGAAACATGAACTTACGAGTGATGGTACAAGAAGGTACAATCAGGAAAAGCCCTGATGGCATTGCCTCTTACACAGGTGGAGGAGACCGTAATCCGGCAGCAGCTTGCGCGTCTGCTAGCGAGTCCCCGATTCGCCAGCGCAGACCGTTTGCGCCGCTTTCTCTCCTTCGTCGTAGAACGCCGGCTGATGGGGGAGGCGGACGAGATCAAAGAGATCGTGATCGCGGCCGAGGTCTATGGGCGCTCCCAGGATTACAACCCGAAGGTCGATTCTACCGTTCGCGTTGAGGCCAGCCGCCTCCGGTCGAGGCTCCGTGAGTACTATGACGGCGAGGGTGCT
>DASQEG010000941.1:0-1500 GCA_035633775.1 Bryobacteraceae bacterium | reverse complement strand
TACGCTGCCTGTCGACGACGGCGCGTCGGATTCTCATTATGCGTTGCCCCGGTCGGTTCGCGAGAAGTAACCGGCTCTAGGCGCGAGCGGCAGCAGAGGAACCCGGCCGGACCGAGCTCTTCACCACACCGCCACGCATCGGCCACTGCTTCTCAACCACAATCCGGAGCCGCGCCAGCGCCTGAAGCTTCAGCTGAGATACACGGCTCTCGTGCACCTCCATAACGCGGGCGATCTCACGCAGCGTCATCGACTCGTGATAGTACAGGCTTAGCACTGTACGTTCATTGCGCGGCATGCGTTCAAGCGCACGAGCGAGCATTGCACGAAGTTCGCTCTGTTCCATCGCGTCGGATGGAAGCGAATCGCCCATTGCGGGGATCTCACGGATCATGTCAGAGCCGTTGCGCTCCGGCGTCGTCGACACTGTGGTGCTCTGAAGCCACTGGCTCTCACCCATCCACTCACGTACTTCATCCACGCTGATGCCAAGTTCGACCGCGACGTCTTCTTCTGACGCCTTGCCCTGTGCCTTCTGCTCGACCTGAGCCACGGCTTCCTGCAACTGCCGGGCACGACGGCGCTGACGACGCGGCGCCCAGTCGAGTTCGCGAAGACTGTCAAGGATCGCACCGCGGATTTTGTACTCGGCGTACGTGCGCAGCTTCACACCCTGCGTGGCATCATACTTATCGATCGCGGCGATCAAGCCCACAGTGCCTGCCGAAACCAGGTCTTCCATATTGACGTGACCAGGCAGGCGGTCACAGATGCGCCGGGCGATCAGGCGAACCTGAGGAAGGTGCTCCAGAATGGCCTCGTCCCGGTTGAAAGCCGTTCCGGCCGCGTTGTCGTTGCAGTTGATGGTTTCGAGCTTCACGCCACTAAGAAATGCAGGTGGTAAACCAAAGGTGATAAGGCTTATTTTTGTTCCACTTAGCCCTTTCTGGAAGGCCTGAAATCCCGTTCTGAAACGCTCCAAAACGGGACGCCCGCTCAAAGCGGTTTCAAGTTGAAACGACAGCGTTGAAGGCGCCGCTCCCGTGGGTCAGGCAGTCGGGCAACAACAGGTCCGTGAGACGATATCAGGCAATAAACTATGCAGCTGATTCGTTTCCGGCACGGCAGTTCCGAGATGTGCGGTTTTTTGCATCGGGGTGGCATCGTTCCAATGTCGAGCTACAACGCTCGTACTGGCACTTCCCTTCCCGATAACCTGCTGGCGGTGATCCAGGCCGGCGGTGTCGATGGTGCGAACGACCTTCCGGACAGCATGGAAACCGTACCGCTGACGGAGGTGACGCCTCTGCTGCCTTACGATGTTCCGCCGAAGATCTGGTGCATCGGCCTGAACTACAAGACTCACGCGGAAGACATCGATGCAGTTCAGCCGGAGGAACCGGGCAGCTTCATGAAGCCGGCCAGTTGCATGTTTCCCCCTGAGGGCACCATCACATTGCCGCCTCCGGAAGTTACGAACGACGTTGACGCGGAGGGTGA
>DASQEG010000940.1:0-7138 GCA_035633775.1 Bryobacteraceae bacterium | reverse complement strand
CAGCGCTACGCGAAGCACCGTCTTTTGCATCCGTGTCATATGCGATATGTTCTCCCTAACGATCCCCAGCGACGTCTCGAGAAAGACGCACAGGGCGAAGCCAACAGGTGCCGCCCGGCACTCCGGCGCTCGCGGCGAGATCGTGAAAAGTCTGGGTCATCCCCTCACCGAAACGGTCGAGGAACACCCGATAGAGCCGCAACAACGGGGCATAACGGGCCCGGTAGCGACGGACCGTAGGGTCAGAGACCATAGGAGACCTGTCCTTCCGCCACCGCCACCACGCCGTGATAGCGCTTCAGTTCCGCTGTTAGCGCCGACCGCCCGGCGCGTGTGAGCTCCTAATAGATCCGCCGCTCGTCGTCCATCTCTGGATCGACCCTCTTGTCGCTTTCGCCGATGAGCCCGGCGTCTATCATCCGCCGCATCGACCCATACAGCGTCCCCGGGGCCCCATCTTCACCCTGCGCTCCGAGTCCGCCTCCACCTGCTTCATGATTCCGTACCCGTGCCGCTCCCCGGTCGAAAGCGCCAGCAGGATGTGCAGCACCGCGGGAGTCATTGGAGCTTGCACGGTCCTCTTCGGCGCCACGGTTCAATGCTCTATCCGTTCCGATACACGTCAACCCAAAGTTGTGCCGCGCGAGCGGACGGGCCTCGTCTGCAGCAGGCGGAACACCTACGGCTTGCGCTCGACCGTCTGTGTGACGATCGGCGATCCGGAACTTGGCTGGGAGACGGCCTCAGGATCCGGCCTGTCGAATAGCTGACGTTGCGGCGTACGTCTTGAAACCCGCGGCCTTGCGCCAGGACCGCGTTGTTGTTTGAGTCGGCAGGGTACGTGACTGACGCTCCCCTCCCACCCTCGCAAGCAATGTCAGCGTGTTCCGGTTCGACTTAGTAGCGCTCATAATGTGCTCGACGGGGTAGCCACGCGCGGTCAGGACGTCAGCAATCAGCGAGCGATGGCAGCGCCAGGGTACGGTCTCGGCACACATAATCGCGACGGCACCCCGAGCCGCTGCGGCAGCAGTGCTTCTTGGGCGACAGCGAACTCGGGCGTCGGCGTGTAGTCTGCGTACCCGCAAAACGACTCGTTCCGCCAGCCAGGTTGCGGGAGTCTTTGCGAGGACGCCGCAAGCCTGCGAGAGCTGTCATATGCTCGTACCTGAGGCCCGCATTGTGAAGCAGTTGTTCCAGAGCCTAGCCCTTGTATTGGGGGTTCTGTCGCGATCCTGGAGCGGTGCGCACGTCGATGAGCCCGTTTATGCCATTGCGTTCAGCATATCGATCAGCACTTCGGCCGGTCGCCGTTGGGCAGTAGACCTGTTCCACAAACGCCCTTAACACCGCAGATGCCAACGAGTGCCGTATGCGTGAACGAATTGCGCACACTCACTGCGCGCGTCCGAATGATTCCCGCCAGTTAACCGCCCAACAGGAAAGCCCTGTGACACCCCGCGAAAGAAGATCTCCTTGTCAGCAGCAGCACCCCTATGGCTGTGGCTTGCGGGGCCGTTCCAGACTGCAAGGCCGTTTCAGTCCGGAGTCGGACGGCCTCGCCGACCAGTGACACTGGCGTTGTCCTGTCTCCAGAATTGCAGGCGCTTCGGGTATTTGACCATACGGTTCATCGAGCGTGGTTCCTGCTGCAGCGTTTGCTAAGCAGCAGCATCACAGCAAAACCTGCGCCGGTCACAAAGACGGTTTCTGGCTCGGGAACGGCCTGAGTTTCTGGCACAACTCCAGTTGTATCGGTGCCAAGTCGTAAGATCGTCGCTGCTTGCGGGCCACCGGGAAGATTGAAGAAAGCGCCACCGTTGTTCACGACATAGATGTGCTGCCGATCAGCGGCGGTTCGTCCGAATGCCAATGCCGCATCACCGAGCGTACCGGTCGGGATCGTGGTGCGAGTGCCATCGGGATGCAGGCGAAACAGGAACCCGGTCTGGGTTGTAGCGAATACGCTGCCATCAGCCCCGAATGCGAAATCGTCAGCCGCAATGGAGGACGCGTAAACCTCAGGTGCTCCGGCTGCACCGCCCGCTACAATCGGTACCCGCACGATCGTTTCCGCGCCGGTGTTCGAAATATACGCTGCACCACGAAAAAGTTTGATGCCGTTTGCGCCGATGGGGAGCCCGTTCGGAGGAGCAGCAAGCAGATCATGAACCAGCCACTCGCTAGCGCTCCTTGTGCTCAGGTCGATCTTCCATATCGTTGCGGCGCCGTCATCCGCTACCAGGAATGTGTCTGGCCTGAATGGTGTTACACCATTAAGATACCCTGCACTCGAGACGTTGGTTACCAGCGACGAGGTACCGTCGGGTGCGAACTGATAGAACGATTTCTGGCCTGCGCCAACCAGGGTTCCGTCCGTACCAAAGGCAATACCCGCCAACTCCCCGGGCACCTGTCCAAATACCAGACTGGCACCGGACGGTGAAACCTTGTAAATGATTCCCTCAAGAAGTGAAGTGACAAACAGATCTCCCGCCGAGGAGATTGCAATGTTCTCGAGTACCGTGCCCGGTGGATATGGCTTAATGGTTTCGGCTCCGAGCAGGTTACCGAATAAAAGGCTTGTGACCAGAAGCGATGGTGCGGATCTCCGCAGCGTTGTCTTTACTCGCATGGTTGACCTCCAGTGGATCTGAACCGGCATACCGGGTACGCCGTTTTTGCTCTCCATTACGCGCCCTGCGGTGGAAGCACTCATCAGCCTCATGAGGGGCGATGAGCGGGGGGCGTGACGGCATTTCGCTCAACACTACAGGCCAGAACCGTCGGGTGGCCATGACCGGACGGTTATTTCCTGGTAGGAAGCTGGCTCATCAGCTATGTCATTGAAAGAAGAACGACCAGGCGAGACGCATCACTGGCGTTCCGGTCATAGTAAACTCATTCAACTACGAACGACCAGGGGATCGGTGATGAAAAACCAGCTTCTTCCGCCGCACTCAGTCACCTTCGGGCCTTTCGAGCTGAACACGTCAACCTGCGAAGTGCGCAAAAGAGGCGTTCGCGTCCGGTTGTCCGGGCAGCCGCTCCAGATTCTGGTGACGTTGCTGGCACACGCCGGAGAGGTAGTGACACGCGAGCAGTTGCGTGAGGAAGTTTGGTCCGAAACGACATTTGTGGACTTTGAGCACGGACTAAACGCCGCTATCAATAAGCTGCGCCGGGCACTGGGAGATTCGGCCGAGAACTCTCGCTTTATCGAAACGGTGCCGGGGCGCGGCTACCGGTTCATCGGACCTCTCTCCCACCCCCCTGTCGCCGACTCCCCTGCCGTGGCGATGCCTGTGGCTGCGCCAACAGAGCGCGATCCTAACCGGTCGAAAGTGCTCTGGTGGTTAGCGCTCATTCCAGTCCTCCTCGTTGGGTTTTGGCTGTTATGGTCGCGAAGTAGTAGCAACACGTCTGCCATGCTGCCAGCCTGGAATATCACTCGGCTCACCGCCGACGCTGGTCTTTCGAACAATCCGGTGCTGTCGCCGGACGGCAAATTGGTTGCCTACTCCTCCGACCGTGAGAACGCTGGCAAAGCGGACATTTATGTTCAGCAGGTCGCCGGTGGTCAGCCCATACGCTTGACCTTCGATGGCGAGGGCAACAGGACGCCGGACTTTTCTCCCGACGGTAGCAAGATCGCGTTTCGCTCGAACCGGAACGGCGGCGGCGTCTACGAAATCGGTGCATTTGGGGGAGCGGCAAGATTGCTCGCGTCCGGAGGTCTGGACCCCAGGTATTCGCCGGACGGGTTACACGTAGCCTATTGGATCGGGACCTGGAACATAGCGCAGGCAGTACCTGAGAACGGCACTATATGGGTGGTGCCAGTAGCTGGCGGCCGACCGCGACGCATAGGAACCAGCTTCACAAGTGCTCGTGAGCCAATTTGGTCTCCGGACGGCAAACATCTCCTCTCTATCGGATATGCGTCAAAGACAGCCTACGACGGCTCCGCTCTGGATTGGTGGTTGATTGCAGTCGACGGACAATCCGCGTCGAGAACCGGTGCACATAAGGCCCTCGCTGCGGCCGGACTTCACAGGCGCGACTTCGCTGGAAATCGCTCGCGTACGATCCCTATCCCGAGTCTTCCCCGACCGAAATGCTGGTTAGAGGCAGACAATACAATCATCTTCTCGGCCGAGAACGGCGATACGTACAATCTGTGGTCCGCAGGCATATCACCGGCAGGAACCCTTAATGGCAAATTCAGGAGACTGACGGCTGGGGCTGGTAATGAAGTGGAGCCCTCATGCGCTTCGAATGGCGCGCTTGCTTTCACGAGTCTGGAGAAGCACAGCCAACTGTCGTTGCTGCCGTTCGATCTGAATAGGGGAACCACGACCGGGCCGCTACAGCGTGTTGTCGGCGGTCCGTCCACGCGCGAGTACCCCTCCCTTTCGTCCGACGGGAGGCGCGCCGCCTTTGCGTCCGCGCAATCAGGGCGTCTGAGCATCTGGATTCGTGATCTTACGGATGGCACGGAAGCTCGGGTCGCAACCTCACCCTTCGTGCAGCGTTATCCCGAGATGAGCAAATCTGGCGCGAAGGTCGCGTTTTCGAGCTACGAACGTGACAAGAGACTGGTCTACGTTGCTGCAGGTAAGGGGCCTCCGGAGTTGATGTGTGAGGGTTGTCTTCGGGCGACGGACTGGTCGAAAGACGACAAGACTATTCTGGTGTTCGGCGGAGAGCCGTATCGAATCAACACTCTCGATGTTGCATCTCGTCAACAAGCTCCGCTGATTGCGCATCCCTCCAATCATGTGCTCTATGGCCGGTTCTCGCCTGATAATCGCTGGATTAGTTTCACGGTTCGGATTGCCGCGAACCGCGCATGGATCGCAATTGCACCTGTCGCCGCGCGGACACCGGTCCCTGAGCCTGCTTGGATCAAGATCTCTGAAGAGGGACCGGAAGACCGCGCGAACTGGTCACCTGACGGAAATACGCTGTACTTTACATCTGAACGAGACGGGTACACCTGTTTGTGGGGCCAGCGTCTCGATACGTCTCGCCGGCCAATCGGCCAGCCCTTCGGTGCTCATCATTTTCACGAGCGGCTCGTGTTTCAGAAGTTGGGCTGGTCAGTAGGAGCCGGGAGACTCGCCATGGCACTTGGCGAAAGTACGGGCAACATTTGGATGATGTCCAGTTCCGGCGCGCGCTGACCTGCAGGCACTGCATGCGCGCCACGACTGTTCCGAAGACGTTCGTTTGGCGCTGCCTTTGGCGTCACTGGTGTGCTCGGTTTGTGCCAAACCCTTTGTTGTGCCAGGTGGCCTGTTTCTGACCAACGCAGCTCTAACGTGGTGCATTTGCTCATCGGCAGCGTACCGCTCGGCCCGTTGGCGCGGCACACAAGCGACTGGCGTCCTGTACTCAGGTGCAATGGGCAGTCTGTATCTGGTTTGCGGTGCTCGGATACACGATGGTCGGCGCGGCCCACGCGAACACAGACATGATGCTGGGAGTCGTACATATCAACGGCACAGACCCTGGCTGCACATTGGGTTGGGACTTGCTTCATTAACAACTGGAATGATCAGCCGCTCGTCCGCAAGGGGTCGGGCTCTCGATCGACCGTATAACGCCTCAGACGTGGATGTGAGGGCGCCAGCGGATCAATCCCTGCGCGTCGGCTATCCGTCAGTTGATCGGATCAGTCCGATAACTCGCCATCGCAACCGCGATCCTCGCAGATTGTCCCTCCCGCAAACTATGAAGTGACTGAGATCAGGGAGTTGCACCTCACCCGCACAGTCCTTAGTTTGATCTCCGGATGGCTCGCACTCTTCCTCGCCGGAGCCTCATCCGTCCTGAAACGCCGCACCGCACTGCAGTTGGAGAACGTTGCACTGCGGCATCAGATCAGCGTCCTTCAGCGCTCCGCGAAGAAGCGCCCGCACTTGCACGCAGCCGACCGACTTCTGTGGGTCTGGATGTCCCCCGTCTGGGCGGACTGGCGTTCGTCGCTGGTCATCGTCAAGCCCGAAACAGTCATGGCCTGGCACCGCAACGCATTTCGCTCTTCTGGACGTGGAAGATCCGTAGAGACAAGTCCGGCCGTCCGGCGGTCCCAGGCGACGTTCGCGACCTCATTCGTTGCATGAGCAGAGAAAATCCGGGCTGGGGAGCGCCGCGCATTCACGGCGAGTTGCTGAAGCTGGGCATCATTATCGGGGAGACCAGCGTGAGCAAGTCTCTCATCCGGAACCGGAAGCCGCCGTCCCAGACATGGCGGACTTTCCTCGAGAACCACCTGACGAGCCTTGTGTCCGTAGACTTCTTTACCGTGCCGACGGTCCGGTGTCAGGTCCTCTACGTGTTCCTCGTGCTTGCGCACGAGCGTCGGCGCATCCTTCACTCGCGAATGGCTCGATCATATGGTCGTATTCAACGAGAGCAGTCTGTCTCGGCACCTTCAGGCGTTCGTCGGTTGCCATCACCGAACTCGCACACATCTCGCACTGGACAAGGATGCGCCGGATCCACGCAGTGTACAGCTCCCCGACGCTGGCCGCATTATCTCCATCCCCAAAGTGGGCGGGCTGCATCACAGGTACGAACGCCGAGCGGCCTGAATACGACTTTGTCCTATTCGACAGCAAACAGCGCGATTGAAGGCATACCGTATCGGTTGTGTACGCAGCTTCTAACGCCGCTCCCATTTTGCCGCTTGCCCCAAACCGACAGAGTATTCGAACGCCTGTCGGGCGGGCCGTCGCGGCGCAGTCGAACGCTTCATCGTTTCACACCCTCTTCCTCGTACGTTCAAGCGCGTCCAATCAGATTTGCGAGAGGGACAGACGGGGCGCTCTATCGCGTGCATTGCCTTCTCGAACCGCATCTCCGGCGCTATTTCCAACCTTGGACGCAAGGTCTCGGAACAGACTGTGGGCAACGCACTGGGGGAGGCATGGGATCACGCCGGTCCCGGAACGGAGTCAGACGACGGCGTGGAAAACTTTATCGCGGCACATATGGCGACGGAGGAATGGATGCAACAGGTCGCTCGCAATCTGACCAATGCCGATGCCGGCGTCGTTCGGAGGCACCGGTGTCTGCTGCAGGATCGTGACACGAAGTTCTGTGGTCGCTTTCAATCAGTTCTTCGCGCTGG
>DASQEG010000939.1:0-3145 GCA_035633775.1 Bryobacteraceae bacterium | reverse complement strand
AACCCGGTCATTGGTCCGGACGGCACGGTTTATCTCGGAACGGCGGACGGCATTCTGCGGTCGTACCGACCTGATGGGACGGCCTCATGGACACGCCAGATCAACAAGGAACACGGCGGCTTCTATGGGTCGCCCGTCGTGGGACGCGACGGATCGATCTACCTGGTTTCGAGCATTCCTTCCATGCAGTCGCCGAACAGAGTGAACGAGTCCTTCGTCCACAAGTTCAGCCCGGGGGGCGCCTGGATTTACTGGAAGCCACTCCCGCGTGCAGCGATCTACCCGTTCGCTGATGGAGGATTAACGAACGCGCCGCTAAACATGTGGGACGTGAACGGACTTGAAGTTCTTATGGTTCCGGTTAAGTATAAAGGGCTTGGACGCGAGAGCATCGATCTGCTCGCTCTGGCGGCCAACGGTGGAGTTCTTATGGGACGGACACACGTCAACATCGAGGTGTACCAGATCTCGACTTTGCCGAGCTTTGGCCGTTACCTACCGTATTGTCTGGCTCTCAACATCTGGAACTTTGAGCTGGGTTGCCTGATTCCTATGATGCTGTCCGGCCCGAGCTTCGGTTCTCCAGCCAGTACTCCGCCACCGTTCGCGGGCGCGGGATTCCCCATGGCAGGCGTGACAATGCTGTTGAATTCCGGTGAGGGGATCGGACCCCGCATCGCAGTGACCGACAGCAAGAACGTCAAAGCGATGTACACCTTCTCTCCGGAGACCGGCTTTACACGTATCTTCCACCTTTCAACTCCCGATCTGAATTACACGACAACAGGCACGCGTGTTTCCAGCGGAGTCCTCACCGGCACACTGCAGGGCCGCCTGACCCGCACCGGCTCAAATCTGTTGGAGCAGCCAGCACAGGCAAGTCTCGGAACTCTGACTGCCACTCCAACGCTCACGAAAGAGAGTAACTGGCTGGTGATGTCTCGCGAGGGCACGCTGACGAGACTTGCGACCTCCGGAAGGGTTTCGGTCACTCCGGGCGGCGAGTCCATCGCGTCAGCGGCGGCGTCGTGCACGCATGTGTTCGTCTCGACCAAGGCTGGATTCTTCACCTACGATGCCAACACACTGCAGCAGGTCGCCGCTGTTCCCACGACGGGCACGGGAGGTTTGTCATCACCGGTAATCGGACTTAAGGGCGAAGTCTACGTGGTGATGGGACAGTACCTGTTCGCCTTCAAGTCCCCGGAAGGAACTCCGAGCGACAGTGGTTGTAGCGGCATCATCTTTTGATCGATAGTACGAAGCAAAACACCTGGCGCGATGCCCTCGCGCCAGAACCCACGGACAGCGTTAACCGAGATTCAAGGTCTAAGCGCCGCAGTCCGTGTGAGCGCAACGTCAGAGACGCAAGAGAGTGACGGAACGTGGCGCGATGACGACCCGATCCCATTCCGCAGTCCAGTGCTGTCCTGCAGGGTTGCGGCAGAGGTCCTGTCTGCTAATGCTCCAGAAGACAGCGGAAGCCAGTAACCCGACCAACACGGCCGTCAGCTGATCTGACGTTTCTGGGATCCTGCGCTCGTAACCGGTCATGCGTTCGGCGTATATATAACAACGAGCGCTGAACGGGTTGCAACATTGGGTGGGGAACGGTGCTGTTCGTTATCGGGCGAGGGCGCCGGCGTCGGAGCCGTAGAAGAATTCTTCGCGCGTGATGAGGCCTCGCTCAACGGTGTAGACGGCGATCTCACGGACGTTGATTCGGTGACCTGTGGATTTCGGAGTGATGGCGAAGTCGAACAGGACGGCGAAGCGATCGCCGAGGAGGTACGGGCCTTCGACCTTGCCGCCGTGAATTTCATTGGCTCCGGCCCATTCGGCGCTTTTCTGGATAACGGCGGATTTGCCGGCAGTTTCAAAGCTTCCGGTGTTGCGCTGCACGGCTTCCACGCTAACGATGTCGTCGGCGTAGAGCTGCTGCATCACCTCGAAGTTCTTTCCTTCATTACACATCCTCACGAACAGAGTTGCGAGTTCCCGGGTGCTCATCCTGAGAGGGTAGCCTGTGCTTACCGGCGATCATTGTTTCCCTGAGTGGATTCACCAAAACCACATGCACCGCCCATATGAGCCAGCACAATTCTAATGTTGGGGTCCTCGGCAGGAGTTGCTTCAGAAAGACACGGCCCGGGCGCTGATACAGTCATTGTTTTGCGGACCACGTCACGTTCCTTGGGAGTGTCAGCGGCCTCATATGCAACGGCGGACTGCCGCCAGACGAAGGTAATTGTGGATGAGGACAGGCGGAGAGACGCCAACTCAAGCCGGTACCGCAGCACCACGGTCTTATCCACGGCGATCCGCAGTTCCGCGGACAGTGTTCAGGACGGCGTTCTTGACAAAATCCAATCTGGCAAGCGCAGGACCCGTTTGGGGCTGTGCTTGAGCTTCTCCCCACCAGTTTTTAATCTGCGCCCACAAGCGGGCTTTTATGGCTTAAGCGGCGCCGGTCGCCTCGACGTTGCTCTCGCGTAGTGCTCGGATATCCCGCATGGGGGGCCGACCAAAGAAGCGGCTGTACTCACGGCTGAACTGGCTTACGCTCTCGTAACCTGCTTCATAGGCAGCAGCCGTAGCATCGATTCCGTCCGCCAGCATGTGTTGGCGGGCTGCTTGCAATCTGAGCTGTTTCTGGTACCGAAGCGGACTCATTCCCGTCAACGCGCGGAACTGGTGGTGTAAGGTCGACACGCCCATTCGTGCAATGCCCGCGAGTTCGTCCATTCGAAGCGGCTTCGTGTAGTTTGCACGGAGCCACGAGATCGTTTTCGCCGTTCTGTTACTCAGATCCCCTCTCGTCGCGATTGCCCGCAGGCGCTCTCCCTGCGGAGTTCTGAGGATGCGATATGCAATCTCACGCCGGATTAATGGACTCAGGAAAGTTATGTCTTCAGGAGTATCGAGAAGACCCAGCAGCCGGACACACGCGGCGAGCAACCCGGTCGTGATTGGGCCAGCCGCCAATCCGGCTCCTTGCTGCGATGGCGCCGGTTCCGGAAAACCCTCGTCATTCATGATCTCCTGCACAGCCGACATGTCGAGCCGGAGACGCAAAGCTAAAAAGGGCGCGGCTTCTGAGGCTTCCAGAATCTCACTTTGAATCGGCGCCTCTATGGAGGACACG
>DASQEG010000938.1:0-7974 GCA_035633775.1 Bryobacteraceae bacterium | reverse complement strand
TGTCGTGGAGGTTCGTTCACCGGCTGTCCTGATGCCAACGAACATAACCCGTGGACCGGGAGTTCAACTCGGAAAATTCGAGTCACAAACGTCGACGGGGTTATAGGCATCTTTCTCAAGATGGATTACCGTGCAAACATCACCCCAGCTTCGGCCCCCATGGTTCTGGTCACACCGGCGTCGGAAACGAATGCGTGTGAAGTGTTCTCTGTCGGCAGTAAGCATGAACAGGACGGTGAGTTCGGAGTCGAAATCGCCTGCAGGCAAACGATTCCTCCAACGCTCGGCGGCACCCGCGCACCGGTCGACAACTCGTTTCAGGTGCTTGTGATCCCAAGGTCCGCACGTACCGGTTACGCGCTCGTAAGTGCTGCTGGCACTCCCCTGGTGCTCGCGAGCAGATGGGGTGCCCTGAATACCCAGCGACTCGGCCTCGGGTCTTATCGCGCTCACTTCAGGTCTCTGGCTTACGACTGGCCGGACGGCGGAATCGCACTTGTCGAGTCGCGCGGCACCGGCGACAAAGCCTGCGCTGTGTCAGCGATGAACCGGATTTCGGCTCATGACGTCGAGATCGATGTCATATGCAGACAGCTAAGCGGCGAGGCAGTCGATGCAGCGTTCGTGGTAGTTGCGACCTCGCGTCATTGAGGCCGCTCCGTTCCGCAGGCTGCGGCCAGCAGCCCGGCTACAGAGTTGTATACGGGCAGAGGCGCAGTTCAGGCTCCGGTATTACAAGCTTCGTTGTCCGAAGCGCTTCAGCGAGCAGGGGGCTCGGCAAGGTATGGATTGTGCGTGTACTCGAGATCCCACGGCTCGTCATTGGGAATGGTAAGCGTCTGGGACATCGAGTATGCCGGATCGAGCGCCCACTGCCCGGGCGCCAGAATCTTGCGTTTCGCAAGTCTGCTGTCGTACCAGGCCCAGAACGGGCGGGCACTGTTGGGCATGTGCTTGCGGCCGAGGAAGCTGCCACGAAGACCTCCCACGCGTGCAAGCGGTCGCAGACCGAAAGGTCGATAAGCGAATGGCGCATCGAAAAGTCCGGGCTGGTCACGGCGGTGCCACCAGTGCTGGTCGATCGACAACAACGCGTAAGGAACTCGCCGGTCGTTGGGATGTGCAGGCCTGCCCGGAGCGCCTGCCGGCACAAATGTGATGCCGGTCGATCCCGCGAACTGATCGCTCTCAGGGTCATAGGGCTGATCGGGCCCAACGGCGAAGATCCCATGTCCTCCGGACTCGACGAAGATCATCGGATGCGAGCCGCCGTGGAACCGTACGGTCCCTGAGATCGTGTTGGCCCCACGCCGCAGCCGATCATTGGCGACATAGGAGTAAATGCGGTTATGCGCGAGCGTCTCCATTGCATCGAGCCGTCCGAAGCGCGATCCATCCTTGCGAACTGCAAGGACGAGACCTTCGTTGTCGTTCTCGTGGCACATGGCCGGCGCGCACGTGTCTGAGTAGTCGCGAGGGTGGAAAAGGTTGTAGATCAGGAACCAGTGCGTCCCGGTTTCCACAGCGGTGTAGTACACGAACGCCTGTGAGCTGCCGCTCGCCAGATTATCCCAGTTGTTGTCACCGCGCCAGTCGCCGTCGTAGTCGAAGCGAACAGGGATGTCGGCCTTGTAGTCGAACCAGGTCTCCTGTGCGATGAACGGCGCCCAGTGCCGCGCCAGGGTTCCATATCGCTCGTCAGGAGGATCGGGCGGAAAGCTGACGCCTTCGGCTGGAGTGAGGGATGTTTCCGATGCCACCACCTCCACCGTAGTCGACGTCCTAATGCCTGCAACCTCGGCTTCAACTCTGTAGGAGCCGGGCTTTTCCGGGACCGTCCACAGAAACGTGTCCTTATGCACGAAACCTTGCGTCAGTGTTTCCAGCACACCCGTGAACCCGCTCTTGTCAGGGTACGGCTCGTCGTCGATGCCCTGCCACGCGTATGGCTTCGAGACGAACCCGTCGCTCACTTTCAGCGTTGCGCCTGAGTCGCGCAGCCGGTCGCCCTTCGCGTCGTAGCAGCGAACCTGCACGGCGACTGTGCTCAAAGGACTTACAGGATGGGAGCCGGTTGAGAGGTGGAGGCGCAACCTGTCGACAGTTGCGGCATGAACAAAGAGTGCAGCAATTCCAATTGCTATCAGTAGCCGGGTCAACTCCCGATCCTAGCTCAGATTGGTAACCGGCGTCGGGGCATGGGAGTATTGCGGTCCTTGCTCGAGGGCAGCGGGCCGCCGTCGCCTATGTTCGTGCGCTGCATGTTGCCGACTACAAGTTCGCCTTCGTCAAAAACCAGCGTTCGGTCGAGCACCATCTCCACGGTTGTGCCTTTGGCGAGCACGGCATCCGGCCCACGGCTGACCAGCACGCCGACGATGCCTGCTGCTGCACCTGCCGCCGCGCCAATGCCCAGACCCTTCGCCGTCGAGCCTGCAACCGCACCGCCGATTGCACCGACAGATGCTCCGGCACCCGCAAGTTCGCCAACACGCTGGGCGTCACCGGCCTTGTTGCCTTCGCTTCGAATCTTCCCTTCCTCTTTTTCGAGCTCCTCGGAAGCGCGACCATCGAGGGAGCCAATGCGCGAGCGAAAGTCACGTGTGATGCCGTTTGGGAGCGTCAGCGTGTCGAAGCGAACGAACAGCTCTCCGCGGCCCTTGATTCGGCCAGGCCGCTTGACCTGCGTCACCGTACCCGCGACGTAGCTTCCCGGAGGAATCACCACGCGGCCGCCAACCATGATGGGGAACACGGTTTCGAGATAGACTCGATCACCCTCTGCTGAATGCTTCGTACTCACGCTGTTGATCATGCTGAGGGGAACCTTCGTTCCCGCCTCAACCTGAAATTTTGCAACATCGTCGGCAAACACACCGGTTGCAAGCAGTGCGGCAAAGAGCGCGGGGCGAGTCATGAAAGCTGACCGTAAGACGCGCCATTGTGAAAATGCGTTGCGTGACGAAAGTTTGACCGGTGCTCGCATGAGGAGCACCGGTCACGAGGGACGATTTTAGAAGATGAACTTGGCCGTCAGCTGAATGCGACGGGGGTAGTTTGCCTGCGTGTTGGCACGAATCTCACCGAATAGGACATCGCGCGGGTCGGTGTTCGGCGCCGGCAATTGAGCCCTGTTAAGCGCGTTCAGGAACTCCGCCTTGAACTGGATGTTGTAACGCTCGCCGATCCTTGTGTTCTTAATCAGCGAAGCATCCCAGTTGTTCACGCCCATTGCACGAAGGAACGGGAACCGTAACGGGAATGAACGGACATTGTTCTGGAACGCCTCGATGCGATCGAAACCGGCCTCAGTGTTGAACCAGCGTTCGCGAGTCGGGTTGTCGAGCCTGACGTCATTGATATCGCCGTAGAACGGAATGTTGCTCCAGCTGATCGGTGCACCGGCCTGGTTGGTGTAGATGGCCGCCAGCTGCCAGCCGCCAAGCAAGCCGTTAACGACTGAGTTCAAGTTCGCGGCGAAGGCCTTGCCCTTTCCGAACGGCAGTTCCCAGATACCGCTGGCGACGAATCGATGGGGGACGTCGAAGTCCGAGATCGATTCCACCGGCATGGGATCCCCCGGGTTGAGGTAGCTCACAGCCTCCATGAACTTGGAGAATGTGTAGCTGCCCTGTATCGTGAAACCCTGCGCGAACCGGCGTTCAAACTGTGCCTGCATCGAGTGGTACCAGGAGTAGCCCTGATTGGTCGTTGTGTTCAGATCGCCGAACTGTGGAAAGGGTCGCAACAGCGCAAGACGGCTGCGATTGGCACCGGTGCTCAGGTTGGGCGCCGACACAGGCGTAAGTCCGCGGAACGGATTTGGCAGGTTTCCACTCAGGTACTGATTGTTGGCGATCATCTCCGCGCTGGGCGTCAGATCGCGGCTAAGGTATTCGTTCGAGATGGCGTTGATGTTGCGTATGGTCTCGATGCGTGTACCCCGATTGCCAACATAGCTGAGTTCGACCACGAATCCCGCGGGAAGCTGACGTTGCACGCCAACCTGCCAGCGCTGCATGTACGGCATCTTCGGATCCTGGTTGAAGAACGTGAGGTTCTGGTCGATCCCGGTCTCGGCGCCAAGGCCGGAGCCGAAGATGGGAAAGAGTTCGCCACTGGGCAATGGGTTGGACAGTGTCGCCAGAGGGCTCAGGTAGTTGTTGTTCGTGAACTGAAAATCGGTCTGGCGGCTGAACCCCGGCTGAACTACGTCACTGCGCCGCTGTCCGAGGAAGCCGTAGAAGATTCCGTAGCCGCCGCGGAGCACCGTATTGTTGTTCAACTGATAGGCAAAGCCGAAGCGCGGCATCAGGTTTGTCTTCGGTACGCTGTACAGCCCTTCGCCGCCGTCACCACTGGGGAACGTCAGTCCGCCGCGGATGCGAAACTCCGCCGCAGGACGCTGTGCAACCGGGTTCGCCGCGTAGGCGGCTTCCGCCTGCGCCGCCCACGGAACGGTGGCATCCGGGTCGAAGCCCTTCACGGATCTGTTGAATCGCTCCTCGAGTGCGGTTTCGAACTCCCACCGCAAACCGAGGTTGACAGTCAGCTTAGGTGTGATCCTCCAGTCATCCTGGACGAAGAAACCCCATGCGGTCGACTGTTCCGCGTAGGAGGCAGGGCGCCAGATTCCACCGGTGGAGGGGAGGCCAAGCAGAAGCGCCGCCACCGACTGGCCAAGGTTGTTCGGCGCACCGACGGACGTGTTGTAAGGTCCCCGCGTCCAGTTCGTATCGAAGTTGAAGCTGGAGGTGACGTTGTTGCCAAATTCGCGTCGCGTTTCCCGGTAAGACCGGAACTCGAGGCCCGTGCGGATGAAGTGCGAGCCCTGGGACTTGGAGACGGTGGCGTGGACGTTGTGCGTGTCATTCGGGCGCCACTCGCCTGTACCGCCCGTGCCCTGGTAACCCGCAAGCGTAACGCTCGGAAACTTGCGATCTTCCTCGCTGGTCAGACTGTTCAGAGAGGCTGGCAGACCCAGGCTCGTCAGATCAAAGCCTGTCGATTTGTACGCCCAGCTATCGCCGCGAATGAACCGGTTGTATCCGTAGCGCACGTTCAGAACTGTTGTGGGGTTGAGGGTATGCACGTCATCGATGACGGCCGCCCGGGAAACGAACTGGAACAGCGCTCCGGTCGCTGGATTGTCGAAGTAGTCGTTGTATATGCTTTCCCGGTCGTACCAGTTGATTCGACCGAACATACGGTTCTTGTCGGTGATTGACTGGTCAATGCGAATCGTGTAGGAGCCGTAATCTGCGCGTTCCGTCAGGTCCGGACGCTGAAAGTTGTTTTGAGGACCCGCCTGGAGCGGATCGGGGTAGAAACCAAGGATGGCACGGCCAACAGGGTTGATCAGATCAGCCGGAATCCGATTGCCGGGAAACGGGTCGCGCTCGATCAGCCGGCTGCCGTTGACAACAACTTCACGCCCGGAGAACGGGTTGTAGATCTGATACTGCGGTCCGAGTGCCAGCAGTTCGGAGAAGTCGCCCTGCTTCATTGCCTGAGTCGGCACGGTCGGTGTGCCATTGTTGCGCGGGCGGTCCTCCTTGATGCCCTCGTAGCCGAACATGAAGAACGTGCGGTTGCGGCCGTCGTAGATTTTCGGCAGCACAACCGGACCGCCAAGTGATCCGCCATAGCGGTTGTAAGTGAAGTCGGCTTTCGGAACGCCATTCAGGTTGGCGAAATAGTCGTTGGCGAAGAGCGACGGCAGCATCTTGTTGTAGTACGCCGTTCCATGGAGCTCATTCGTGCCGGACTTGATGGAGATGTTCGTCACGCCGCCTTCCGTCTGGCCGAAGCTCGCATCGAAGGTAGCGGTCTGGACCTTGAACTCCTGCACAATGTCTGCCGGCGGCACATAGGATGCTATGACCTCGCCGTTGCCTGCAGTCGCGGTTGCGACCGAGCCGTCGAGCGTGACATCGCTCCGATTTGCACGTGTACCGTCCATTGAGTAACCGACGATGTGCGTCGGCTCGAACGGTCGATCAAGGCGCTGATCACGGTTGAAAGCCACGCCTGTAGCCAGGCTGATCAGGAACATCGGGTTGCCATGCGGCACCGGCAAGTCGGCCACACGCCGCGCGTCGATTACCGAGCCCATCGATGCGCTTGCAGTGTTGAGCAGCGGCGTTTCGCCTACGACGGTGATGCTTTGTTCGGTCCCGCCGACTTCAAGCGCAACCGGCAGATCGATTCGATCGTTCACGCGTACCTCAACGTCTTTGCGAACGTACTTCTTGAAACCGCCCGCGTCGACCTCGACGGTGTACATGCCGGGTATGAGATATGTAGCCTGCCACGCGCCGGATTCGTTCGTCGAAGCGACCTGCTTCGTGCCCATGGCGTTACTGATAACCGTTACGGTCGCGCCGGGTATGGCTGCGCCCGTTGGGTCGGCGACGCGGCCGACGATTGTTCCGCGCGACTCCTGCGCAAGCGCCGGCACCTGCACGGAGCAGACAGCCAGCACCAGCGCAAGACTGGAATAGATGCGACGAAGCATCAAGCCCACCTTCCTGGTGATTCGGGTAAAACTCGCTTTTGAGTGGCCCCTAATGCTGTCATTATGCATCAGATTGCAAGCGCTTGCGGCAGCATTACCGGAGAATGACAGTAATTTTCCAGCGCTGTATGTAAAGCGTTTACAAATGCCGGTGCGATCGCAGATACTGCTGCCGGATTCGGATTACGTCTCCGATTGCAGTCACAAAGTCAGTGGGCCGGATCTTCGAGCCGCCGATATCTGCCCACTGCCGCAAAGGAAGCTCATAGATCGACCTGGCTACCCACGCAACACCGCGCAACTGAATGAATCGCGCTATGATCTCGACGTCAAAAACCCAGCGAGAGAGAAACGGGCCCAGTTTCAGCACACGGCGGAGGTCATCCGAGACTCGGAACAACTTTGCGCCGCACTGGGTGTCATAGATCGGCAACTGCAGCATCGTGGAAACTGCAGTGGCAAAAATCCTGCCAAGGTAATGTCTGACTGCCAGCCGCTCAATGTGCCTTCCGAGCAGCTTTACCCGCGAGCCGAATACCATCTGGATCTCTGGGACATTGATCAGCACATCCCGCATCTCCGCTGACGCATCGAGGGGTGTCGCAAGGTCGGCATCCCAGTAGCCAACGGCATCGGCGTCAGCCCGGGACAGCATGGCCTCCATTCCGGCAAGAACCGCGGCGCCTTTGCCGCCATTCACCGGCTGGCGCAAGACGGAGATTCGCTGCGGCAACTGCTGCTGCAGCCCGAGCAGGAGATCCACTGTCCGGTCCTTGCTGCCGTCGTCGACGAAAAGCAAAGAGCACCAGGGGTGCGTTTGCAGGAAGCTCAGGAATTCGGTGGATCGGAGGCGATTGGCTTCGTTGTAGCAGGGGACAACCAGAGCGCAGCGCAGAAGCCAAGTGTATCAATCTGTGGTAACGTTGCGGAAGTAGCAGCAGGAGGCCACAACGCATGAACAGACGTCACTTTCTGAAGACATCCGTCGCCGCAGGCATTGCCACGGGAACGGGCGTACCTGCGTACGCCGCCACCCGGACGGCGACCGATCTGGTCACGCTGGGCAACTCAGGCGTGAAGGTCACTCGTTTGGCCCTGGGCACGGGAACTTTCGGCGGACGGGTCCAGAGGGAACTTGGACAGCCCGAATTTACTCGTGTCGTCCGCCATGCCTATGACCGTGGCATCCGCTTCTTTGAGACGGCCGACTCCTATAAGGGAATGCCACAGATGCTCGCCGAGGCATTGAAAGGCGTGCCTCGCGACTCCTACAAGTTAATGACGAAGATGCGGTGGCGTGGGGAGGAAAACCCGACGGCAACCCTCGATCGCTTCCGCAAGGACCTGAACACCGACTACTTCGACATCGTGCTGATCCACTGCGTTCGCCAGCCGGGCTGGGCGAGGGAACTCGAGCCGATGCGTGACGCCTTCTCTGAAGCCAAGCAGAAGAAAAT
>DASQEG010000937.1:0-4147 GCA_035633775.1 Bryobacteraceae bacterium | reverse complement strand
GTCATGATGGGAATGGGCGAGCCTTTCCTCAACCTCCCTAACGTGCTCAAGGCTTCCCGTATCCTGCTGGATCCGAACGGCGTCGGTATGTCGCCGCGTCGCATCACCGTGTCCACCTCGGGCATACTTCCAAAGTTCGATGAGTTCGCATCCGAGCCGAATCGTCCGAAGCTCGCCATCTCGCTGAATGCATCCCATCAGGAGCAGCGTGAAGCTCTAATGCCGATCACCCGCAAGTGGCGGCTGAAGGATCTTATCGAGGCGTGTGAGCGGTATCCCCTGCGACCATGGGAGAAGCTGACGTTCGAGTACGTGCTCCTCGGAGGGGTGAATGATTCTGACGATGATGCCCGGCGTGTAGTTCGATTGCTCTCCCGGATCAACTGCAAGGTAAATCTGATCGCCTGGAATCCCGGTCCAGGCATCGCATACGACCGACCATCGGATGAGCGTGTTGCCTCGTTTCAGGAGATCGTCCGCCGCTCGCTGCCCTGCTTCATTCGCCGGCCGCGCGGGCTGGACATCTACGCCGCATGTGGCCAGCTCAAACGCACTACTGAACTCGTCAGCCTCAGCCCTCTTGCTCCCGCAGCCTTATGAAGGCGAATGTCGCGGGAGTCTGCTTCGCCTTACTCCTGACCGGGTGCGCAACCCGAACCGCCAGCCCGTGGCGTGCCGAGCGTGTCGCTGGCGAAGTGATGCTTCATCCACCGGCCGTACAGAAGAGTCTCTCGCTTCGGGATTGTCGTGGCAAATACAAGCTGCACCCCGCCGCTGTTCTCGAACGGCGCTCCGAGTGGCTGGAAGCTGAGGATCGTGGCTGCGTGCCAGCGGGCGCTGCAGACGCTGAACTTCGTCGGGCCATCGAATCACACCGTTTGAGTGCGCGCGACGCGGCAAAAGCTCTGTACGGATCATCAGGCACGTTTGTCGAGCTTCATCCGGGCTGGCGCCTGCGCGTGATTACGCCGCTGCTGAAAGGCGGAGGTTACCGCCTTGGAAACGTGCTGGAAAAGCAGGTCAGTTCAGGCCCGGACGCGCCCGTTACTCTGAGCGCCTCGGAGTTCCTCGGGATGGAGACCGCCTGGTATTCCGTCGAGCGGCGGCTAAACGAGCCGGGCGTTCGCATACGGCTTGCGGCAGCCGAAGTTGCCGTGGACGGCAAAATTGAAAAGCGTGAGCAGCCAGTAGCCAAGCTGTTCGATTTACCTGCCGATGCCCGGCGTGTTCGGTTGCTCTACCTTACGCGAGTAAGTGCGGCAGACCACGACATGCTTGTTCTCGCCGCGCCTTCGGTCCGTGAACTGGACGAGCTTACGCAGAAGGTGCAACGCGATCCTGCGAGCTCCTGCAGCACGAACCCGTACTGTTCGGCAATTCCCGGCGGAATCGCTGTTCGTGCTGAGATGCCCGTCGTGGCAGACGGTTCGCTCCGCTGGTACCCGGCAGGTGTCACGGCGTCCGAAGCGAAAGCTGTGGCCGTGGAGCGCGTGTGGCGTGGAAAACGTGTTCGTGTAGAAGGCGAGTTCGCGAGCTTGCCTCTAATCGAGGGTGACGCTATCCGAACGCGATAGCGTTGGACCGATCCGCTATCGTTCGTCAAACGATACAGTCACATTCGAAATCGCCGAGTCGCGCACGGTTATGGTCTGAGACTCCTGCTGCCCGTTGCGCTCGACGGCTATGACGTGCGATCCCGCGGGCAGATTCAGAACAGCGGGCGTCCGCTCCGACCGAACCTCGCCATCCACCGTGATGGTTGCTCCCGGAGGATCCGAGCGCACGGTTACAGTGCCCGCTGCGCGGTCCAGGTTGATGAACAACTCGCTGTCGCGAGGGCTCTCAAAGATTCGAAGTGTTCTGCGGTAGCCCTGCATGGTTGCGGCAAGCGTGTGGCGACCCGGCGCGAGAGCAAGACTGCAGGGCGTGGAGCAGGACATCGCCGACGCACCATCGACCACCACAAACGCTCCAGGCGGATTGGTTACGAGACGAGTTTCGCCGGCGGCCGTCGCGGCGCGAGGCTTCGTGGGGGAGGGCGGGTCCGGTGAGGTCGGCGGAGCTCCGGGGCGGTCGGCTGCCGAGGCTGCTGGCGAGCCCTCGCCCTGCGGCGTGCCCTCATCCCCGGGAAGCTGCTGCGGCATGGCCGTCGGCTTCCGCGCGGCCTGCTTCGCCGGCGCAGGTTCGGATGGCGGCGGTGTGCTGTTGACGGTCGCAGGTTCAGGGGGGTCCTGCAGCATGTCAAGACCGTAGACGACGGCAGCCGCCACCAGAGCTCCGGCTAGTGCAACCGCTGCCAGCCATCGAACTATACGCAAAGGAGCGGGCACCTCTGCGGGGTCGGGGTCCGAGCGTTCCCGTTCAGCGGGTACCGGCTGCGGTAACTCGGCTACTGTGGCTGCGGCAGCTGCGACCGTAAGCTGATCATGGGTCGCGCCTGCGGGGAGCGGTTTCCATCCGCGGCATTTGCGGCAGGCGTTCTCGAGAGCAAAGGTGAAATCCGAGCAGCTCGGAAACCGCGACTCGGGTTGCTTTCCCAGTGCCCTTCGGAGCACGGTGTCGACAGGCCAGTCCAGGGAGGGATTGAGGCGATGTGCGGCTTCGGGCTCCTCATTGACGATGGCGTATGCAAGCGCGGCAATGGATTCGCCCGTAAAAGGTTTGTCCCCGGTCAGCAACTCCCAGGCGATCACTGCCAGAGAGAACTGATCGGACTTCCCATCCACCGATCTTCCCTGAATCTGCTCCGGCGACATGTAGCTCGGCGTTCCCACCATCAGGCCGGCGTGCGTAAGCTGGTGAGACTGGAAACGAGCCACTCCGAAATCCGCGATCTTGGCCACCGGTCCCTCGGCCACCATGATGTTTGCCGGTTTGATGTCGCGATGCACGATGCCGCGCTTGTGCGCGTAATCGAGAGCAGCCGCTGTTTGCGACAGGATGCTGAGGACGAAGGCTCCGTCGAGCGCTCGAGCCTGCATCAGACGGTCAAGTGTTTCGCCCTCGACAAACTCCATCGCCACATACGCGGTACCGTTCTCTTCGCCCACGTCGTAGATCGTGACGATGCCCGGATGAGAAAGCATGCCGGCTGACTGGGCCTCCCGCATGAGGCGTTCCCGGAGGCGCGCGTGCTCGGCAGCATCCGTTAAGTCCGACAGCCGGATGGTCTTGATAGCGACGGTGCGACCGATGGCAGTATCGGTGGCACAGTACACGATGCCCATGGCACCGCGACCCACCTCAGCGGTGATGTCGTATCGCCCGATCCGATCCATCGCGTCCACATTGTAGCGAGGCGTAGGTTTGGCGGACCCCCGGTCAGGCCCGGTTGCTACACTTGAAAGACAGCACCTTGCGCAGACGCGCTGATCCCGATGGCCATTCAGACACTGTTCGGCTCCGTTCCACAGGAACCCTCGCTTCTCGACCGGCTGAAATCCGGGATCGAGAAAACACGCTCGGGTCTGGTCGATCGCATCGAAGAAGCGATTACCGGCAAGAAGCAGATTGACGCTGAGCTGCTCGATGAGCTCGAGTATGCTCTGATCACGGCCGATATCGGTGTACGGACCGCGACCGAGATCCTCGACAACATTCGCACCCGTGTCGATCGCAATCTTGTCGGCGATGCTGCGGAGCTCAAGAGCCTCATTCGTCAGCACCTGCTGGAGGTCCTCCAGGCGTCAGACAAGCCGGTACAGCACGTATCTGAGCCGCCCGCAATCGTAATGGTGGTGGGCGTCAACGGAGCGGGGAAGACTACGACGATCGGCAAACTGACGCAGCGGTTTAAGGCAGAAGGCCGCACGGTCCTGCTCTGCGCCGCCGATACCTTCCGTGCGGCAGCGATCGAGCAGCTTGAGGTCTGGGGCGAGCGAACCGGAACCGAGGTCATCCGGCAGAAGCAGGGCGCCGATCCGAGCTCCGTCATGTTCGATGCCCTGCAGGCTGCAAAATCCCGGGGCACGGATTACGTGATCGTTGATACGGCGGGCCGGCTTCACACCAAAGACAACCTGATGGCGGAGCTCGAGAAGATGCGCCGCACCGCGAAGAAGGTAATTCCCGACGCTCCGCATGAGGTTCTGCTGGTCCTCGACGCAACTACGGGCCAGAACGGCCTCGAACAGGCGCGCCGCTTTAC
>DASQEG010000936.1:0-9332 GCA_035633775.1 Bryobacteraceae bacterium | reverse complement strand
TGATCGACTTGTTTTGGATGGAGATTGAGTGCAGATGGCTGCGCGTACGCGCAGAACGACACCGCGAGCAGTGCTGTGAGCAGGCGTGACATGGGCCAAGCTCCACATGGAGCGATCTCAACAGCAAAAGTATAACCGATTTAGTGGGCGGCGGTAGCGGCTCGGTGCTGGAGGTACCCACGCCATCCAGCGAAGGACGTTATCTCGGTCGCACTCTGGAGTGCCGCCGGCTCGCAAAGGAAGCACTTCACGGCAGTTCCGTCCTCCAGCGTGACCGTGCCGATCCCCAACGGAGGCGGGATCTCGGCAACGAAGCTGCCGAACCTATCCTCAGGTACGGCCCAAACTTCCACTTCGATACCGGGACCGTCAAAGCCCGGCTCGCGCACGAGGCCCGGCTTCAATGGAACAGTGCCGGTCAGAGCGTACAGCCTGTAGCCGGCCGCGGTGCGACACCTGCGAACCAGGCGCGCTTGTCTGGAGGTCAACTGCCAGTTCAGTGGCTCACCGTGCAGGTGCGCGCCTACGACGGCGACGAGAATGCATCCGGACGGCGTAGCGGGAACAGCCAGCACAGGTGCCGTATCGAGGTCGTACTGCGTTGCACCGATATTCTCCACCATGCGCCGGTGAAGCCCGTCAGCGACCAGAAGGAGTGCTTCGTCCGTGAAAGCCGGTCCAATCAGAGATACGCCGAAAGGCAGGCCACGCAGATCGAAGCCCGCAGGGGTAGCCACCGCGGCAAGATCGAGCAGGTTGACAAAGTTCGTGTAGTAGCCAAGGTTGGTGTTCAACCGTACGGGATCGTGTTTCACTTCCTCGATTGTGTACGTACGGGGAGCGGTCGGCAGAACCATGAAGTCGATCGTGGACCACTGCTGATCCACAGCAGCTCGCAAGGTCTGCAGTCGGTACAAACCTTCAAACGCCTGCACGGCGCTGATCTTCGCCGCACCCATGATGATGGTGGTCACCGTAGAATCACCGGCATCGGGATGAGCAGCCAGGAACTCGCCCACTGCCGCATGACGTTCGGCAACCCAGGGGCCCGAGTACAGCAGTCTCGCAGCTTCGAGCCAGGGTGTAAGGTCGATCTCGACCGCAGCTCCGCCGATGCGCTTCAACTCTGTCTCGGCCGCTGCGAACAGTTCGGGTCCTTCTTCGAATCCGAAGAACTCGAGTTGATCCGGTCGTGGAACTCCAAATCGAAAAGGTCCGCCTGCCCACGGTGTCGCGCCGTCGCCGGGTGAACGCTGTCGGGAATACGGGTCTCGAACATCCTGTCCCTCAAGTACCTGCAGCACGAGACCGGCATCGGCAGCCGTCATCGAAAACACAGACACGCAGTCGAGGGTGCGACAGGCCGGCACCACACCAGACGCGCTGATACGGCCACGAGTGGTCTTCAGGCCGATGATGTTGTTGAAAGCTGCAGGCACTCGCCCCGATCCTGCGGTATCCGTGCCCAGAGCGAATGTGACCATTGCATCAGCAACCGCCACAGCCGAACCCGAACTGGATCCCCCGCTGATGTAGCGTTCATCGAAAGTAGACCAGCACACCCCGTAGGGCGAACGGGTGCCGACCAGACCCGTAGCAAACTGATCGAGATTCGTTTTGCCGATCAGAAGGGCACCGGCGTCGATCAGCTTCTGCACGCAGGTGGCAGATTCTTTGGGCCGGTAGGCAAACGCCGGACATCCGGCGGTCGTATCCATGCCGGCAACGTCGATATTGTCCTTCACCGCGAAGGGAATGCCGTACAGCGGCAGCATGGAAGGATCACGACGTTCGAGCTGCTTCGCCGCGTCGAGGCACTGCTCAAGCGGAACAAGACTGATAAAGGCTGGATTTCCTGGTGCAGCCCCAAGCCGTGCGTAAATTGCGTCCACCACATCGCTCGGGCGCGCCGCCCCGCTGGCGTACGCTTTCTGCAACGCTGCAATATCTCCGGGCGTCATGCCGCAGCCACCTTCCTCAGCATCACGAGTTGCTGACCCGCGGTCACGACGGACGCTGGAGCGCATCGAAGGTCGTGAACGAACCCGTCGTGGGGTGCCGCCACGAGAACCTCCATTTTCATCGCCTCGAGGACCACGAGCGCCTGTCCGGCTTCGACACGCTGCCCCGGTTCCACCTGCACCTTCCACACGCTCGCGGTAATGGGCGAGAGTACTGGATTGCAGCCTTCCGGGATTTGCGCGTCAGCCGAAAAACTCGTTGTGGCCGGCGGTTCGAAGATTTCCGCCTGACCTGCTGCGGTCCAACGCTCGCGTTCGGCCATGAAGGCAGCGCGCTGATGCGAACGGAACTCTGCGGCTGCAGCGTCGATGGACCGCAGATAAGCGCGATAGTCGCGAACGCGGAAGATGCCTTCCTCGGCGCGAAGTTTGTATTGGCCATGCGGGAACGCCTCGCGCAGTTCCAGCAACTCAGCCCCAGATACAGGATGGAACCGGATCTGATCGAAGAAGCGGAGCAACCACGGACGACCAGGGGCGAAGTCGGCGGTGATGCGATGGGTGTTCCACATCTGCACTGTCCGTCCAACGAACTGATAACCGCCCGGCCCTTCCATGCCATACACGCACAGATATGCGCCGCCGATTCCGACTGCGTTTTCAGGCGTCCATGTGCGCGCCGGGTTGTACTTCGTTGTGACCAGCCGGTGGCGCGGATCTACGGGTGTGGCGACCGGCGCACCCAGGTAGACGTCACCGAGTCCGAGAACCATGTAGCTCGCATCGAAGACGATTCGATGCACCTCGTCGATGGACGACAGTCCGTTGATACGCCGGATGAATTCGATGTTGCTCGGGCACCACGGCGCATCCGGGCGCACAGCCTGCATGTAACGATCGATGGCGAGGCGGGTGGCCGGATCGTCCCAGCTCAGCGGCAGGTGTACCGTCCGAGTCGGCAACTCCAGGTCGTCGAGGTCCTGCAACGTGCGTTCTGCCATCTGCACTGCGTCAAGCAACGCTTCTCGCGTCAGCAGCCGACTGTTGTAATGAATTTGGATCGATCGGATTCCTGGCGTAACGTCGACTACGCCGGGCAAGGCGAGCTTCTGCAGACTCTCCTGAAGGGCGTGAATGCGAAACCGCAGCTCCAGGTCAAGCACATTCGGTCCACATTCGATCAGCAAGTAGCGATCGCCCGCGGCGCGGCATACGAGGCCGGGCTCCTGTGCGTCCTGGTGAAGCACGGGTGTTTGAGGCTGCCCGTCGAGCAGCAGTACTGGCAGGGGCGCGGTGAGGGTCTGCACTGAACGCTCGAGCTCCGCGTCCATTGTCAGAGACGCTTCGAGCGTCAGCGGACGGAAGCGCACCTTATCGCCCGGTCGCAACTGCCCCAGCTTCCAAAGCTCGGCGTGCACGATGACCGCCGGGCAGACAAAGCCGCCAAGGCTCGGACCGTCGGGCCCAAGCAGGACGGGCATGTCCCCGGTGAAATCCACCGCGCCGATTGCATAAGCGTTGTCGTGGATGTTGGAGGGATGCAGACCGGCTTCGCCACCATCCCTGCGAGCCCATTCCGGACGAGGCCCAATCAGGCGGACGCCAGTCCGGTCGGAGTTGAAATGCACCGTCCATTCGGCGCCAAAGAACTCATCGATGTCATCTTCTGTGAAGAAGTCCGGCGCGCCGTGCGGCCCGTAAAGTACGCCGATGCTCCACGAATCTTCGTAGGCGGGGATGGCCTCAGGGCTGATCGCCCGCGGCTCCGCCTCAAGGAAGTCGGCTACGTGCAGAACATCTCCGGAGCGGCACGACCTTCCGTGTGATCCTCCAAACTTGCCGAGGATGAACGTGCTTCGGCTGCCCAGATATAAAGGAGCGTCGATGCCTCCACGTATCGCGAGATATGTTCGCGTGCCACTCGCAGCGGGGCTCGTGAATCGCAGCACGGATCCTTGTCCGACGGGAACAGGCCGCCACATCGGAACCGGCTCGCCGTCCAGCTCCGGCCGCATGTCGGCGCCAGTCACCGCAATGAGAGCGTCTGAAGAAAAGCGCAGGACCGGCCCGGTAAGCGTGATCTCAAGGGCCGGAGCATCGCTCGTGTTACCGCAAATTCGATTCGCAAGACGGAAAGCGAGCGGATCCATCGGACCGGAAGGGGGTACGCCGACAGCCCAGTAGCCCGTGCGGCCGGGATAATCCTGCACAGTGGTCTGAGTGCCCGGCTCCAGCACTTCAATGGCTTGTCTCGAATATCCCAGGTCTCTCAGCCAGCCCGTCGTGACTCCACCGCGGGCGAAAGCGGGTGTCGCCACGATCTGGCGCAAATAGCGGAGGTTGGTCTCGATCCCGTGCAGGCTGGTGGCGTCCAGGGCAGACCGCATGCGCTCTACCGCCTCGGCTCGATCCTTGCCTCTGACAATAACCTTGGCCAGCATGGGATCGTAGAACGGCGTGACGTCCGTACCTGATTCGATCCAGGTCTCAACGCGCGCGGTGTCGGGGAACTCGACGGCCGTAAGGAGGCCAGCGGAAGGTTGATAGTCGCGGCCCGGATCCTCGGCATACAAACGAACCTGAATCGACGCACCCTGAGCCTGCGGCTGCAAACCGGTCAGGCTGGGCAAATCGCCGGCTGCGAGTCGGACCATCCACTCGACCAGATCGATGCCCGTAACCTCCTCGGTGACACCGTGCTCCACCTGCAGGCGCGTGTTGACCTCGAGAAAGTAGAACGCACCGGTCGCGTCATCCAACACGTACTCAACTGTGCCTGCAGATCGATAGGCAACCGAGCGGCAAAGATCAGCGGCAGAGTCAAGAAGTTGTGCGCGTGTGCTGTCGCTCAACCCCGGAGCAGGAGTTTCCTCGATGACCTTCTGGTTGCGCCGCTGTACGGAACAATCGCGCTCCCCAAGAGCGAGGACGCTCCCCTGTCCATCACCGAAGACCTGAACTTCGATGTGCCGAGCGCGCTCGACAAACCTTTCCAGATACAGCCCTGAATCTCCGAAGCTTGCGGCGCTTACACGAACGACGGAGTCGTATGCTGCCTTAAGTTCGGCCGCATTCCGGCACAAACGCATGCCGATCCCGCCCCCGCCAGCGGTGCTCTTCAGCATCACGGGGTAACCGATCTGCTCCGCTTTCGCCAGAGCCTCCACTACGCCCGACAACAATCCCGTGCCAGGCAGCAGTGGCACGTTTGCCTCCTGCGCCAGCTTCCGAGCCGTATGCTTCAGGCCGAAGGCTCTCATCTGCAACGGCGTGGGCCCGACGAAGGCGATGCCGACCGCATCGCACGCTTCTGCAAATGCGGCATTCTCGCTCAGAAAGCCGTAGCCGGGATGGATCGCCTGGGCGTTCATCTCACGCGCAGCATCGAGGATGCGGTCGATGCACAGATAACTTTGGGCAGAGGGAGCAGGACCAGCACAGACGGCGATGTCGGCCTCTGACACATGTCGCGAATGCCGATCCGCTTCCGAATAGATTGCCGCCGACCGGACACCCATACGCCGTAGAGTCCGGAAGATGCGGCACGCGATGGCGCCACGATTGGCAACGAGAACGGTTTTGAACATCCGGTTACCTATGCGCTGACCGAACTGCTCACAATGACTTCAACCGGCGTCGGGTTGTAAGCGTTGCAAGGATTGTTCAACTGTGGGCAGTTGCTGATCAACACCAGCAGGTCCGTCTCTGCTCGGACCTCGACATACTTGCCGGGATCGGAGATGCCATCCTCAAACGTAAGTTTCCCTTCGGACGTGACGGGCACGTTCATGAAGAAGTTGATGTTGTTCGCGATGTCACGCTTGTCCATCCCGCGATCGGCTCGAAGCAGCGCCTTCAGGAAGCTGCTGCGACATGCATGCATGTGCCGCTTGTAAATCGAATAGCGCACCATGTTGCTTTCGTTCGCGCAGGCACCCCCGAGTGTGTCGTGTCGTCCGCAGTTATCGGCAACAATCGTCGCCAGCACCGTACCACCTGTAGATATGAGCCGCGTTCCTGTAGTCAGATAGATGTTGCCCTGTTCGCGAATGGTGTCCTGCGCGCTATAGCGATCGGCCGGGTCGTTCGCGTTGTAGAACATGGTGTCAACGGCTTGATTGCCGTGAAGATCTACGATGCGCAGCAGTTGCCCCGCACCGATTGCATACATCCATGGCTCACCTGCCGGGATCACCGTCCTGTAGACAATCCGGGTACGTTCGAGGGTGGCAGGCATTATCGCCCTCCCATGTAGTAGCGTTCCGTCAGGGTGAAGCCGCGGGCATTCTCAGGGCGCGACACGCGGCATAAGTCGTCGGCAGCCGGAGGCGGAACCTCGTAGATCTGGAGTTCGACGGGGTGCGGCATATAGCAAGTTCCGGGATCGAGAGGGTGCTGGCAAGTGTTAAGAACGAGCAGAACGTTCATCTCTGCCCGAAGCTCAACGTACGAACCCTGGCTGGAGTGACCGGGAACGAAGTTCAACCGCCCCGTGTTGCTGACGAAAACTTTGCTGAAGAAGTTGATGTTTGCCGTCAGATCGCGGCGCCCCAGACCGAACTTCGCCAATTCGATCAGAAAGCTGTCGAGTGCGTTCTTGTGATAGTCGTTGTGGCATTCCTGGTAACGCGCCTCGCCATACTTGCTGGTGACCGTCCGTTCGTTGCTGCAGCCTGCGATCGGATCATGCCAGCCGAGCGAATCGTGGGTAACGGAACAAAGAACCCGCCCCATGTCGGAGTAGATTGCGCTGCCGGCGGTTAGTCGGGCAACGTGCTGCGCCTTCAGAGTGTCGGGCATGTTGTACCGCTCTGTTGCGTTATCAGCGTTGTACAGAATGGCCCCGACGTTCGCACCGCCCTCTCTGTCGATAATCCGAAGCGCGGTTCCGCGCCGCAAGATGTGCGACCACGTAGCGCCGCCTTCGATTCGTTCTTCCCAAAGAAGTCTTCTTTCCATGCAGACACACCTCTCCTGTTCGCACTTCAGAGCAATGTCAAAACGTCAGCGGTGGGGCAACTCAGCGGAGCGGGGGACCGCAGCAAACGTCCATAGCGGTTAGCCGCAGGAAAACCTCAAGCGTGATACGAGCGCGCAACTGAACGCCGGGCGGCATATCGACACTATGGCAGAGCGATGTGCAATCCGGCTACGAAAAACTTTCGATAAGCCCCATAACAAAAAATCCGTGCATCGGGTCACCACTTCCCGCTAGGATAGGAATCGTAGCTCTGTAGCAGCTTCCCCCGTAGGTTCGCGAGTACCCGTCCTTCTCTCCGCACTCCCTGTCCGAGCGGGCCCTGAGCCCACACCTGACATCAGCAACAAGCCTCGGAGGGGAAGTCCCCATGACTGTTATGTTCTGGCCAGTGATTATATTCATGGCCATATCGCTGGCCGTGGGCGTGTACACGTACACGCAGGTGCGGGGGTCCAGCAAGCGATTTACTGTATGTGGCAAATCAATGCCGTTCCTGATGGTCGGTACGGCACTGATGGCACAGGCAGTGGACGGGAATGCGACTCTCGGGAATGCTTCACTGACCTACTCGAGCGGCATCTGGGCAGGGCTCATGATACCCATCGGCCTTGCGCTCAGCTTGTTAATCGTGGGCAAGTTCCTCGCTGCGCCGCTGAACGCGATGAACCTTCTGACCTTGCCCGAGTTCTTCTACCTGCGATATAGCCGTTCCACCGAACTGCTGGTGTCGATGCTGACTGTGGTTTGCTTCACCATCGTAATCGCGGGCAATCTTGCGGCGGTGGCCTGGCTGCTGTCGGTGGTCAGCGGCTGGTCCTTCGGGCTCTGCCTCGCTATAACAACAGCTGTAATTTTGGCGTACACCGTTGCCGGAGGCCTGTATTCGGCAATCTGGACGGACTTGTTTCAGATTCATGTTGCCCTCATAGGTTTTGTGGGTGCCGCTATTTGGGTCGTGTACTCGCAGGGACTTGACGGTGTGACGGCATTCGTACCTGCGGCAAGACTCGATTTCAGCGGCCTGACGGAGCTGGCCAGCGGCTCGCTTGTCAACTGGGCAGGGATGATCGCTCTGGCGCTCGGCAACACCGTCGCGCTCGACTTCATGGAGCGCGTCTTCTCTGCGAAAACACCAGAAACGGCAAAGAGAGCCTGCTACTACGCCGCGGCGCAAACGTTGCTGATCGGCTCAGCTTGCACGCTGATCGGCGTCGCCGCCATCTCCGCTGTGAGGGATGTGGCAGACCCCAGGATGGTGTTGCCGGTGTTTGCCACGGATCACCTGCCTTACTTACTGGGTGTCGCTGTGTTCGTCGGCGTCCTCGGCGCGTCGATGTCGACCGCGAATGGCGCAATGCTCGTCATCTCCGTTGTGCTTGCGCGCAACGTGATCCAGCGCTGGACGCAACGCAACATGCCCGACGCGAAGCTGCTGTTGCTGTCGCGCGTTATGGCGGTTCCGGCCGCGCTGCTGGCGGCCGCCGTTGCCTATAAATACCCGGAGCCCGGTTTGCTGCTAGTGATTGCGTTCGACATCGTATTCGCTGGGTGTGTGGTGCCCCTTTTTATGGGCGTCCACTGGCCGAAAGCGAACAGTCGCGGCGCAGTCGCTTCCATTGTCACCGGCACCGCTGCCCGGCTGGTCACGTTTGCAGTGACTCCTGCGCATCTTGCAGGGCTGGACACACTCGTTCCGCCGGCGATTAGTCTCGTTGTCTTCGTCGCTGTGTGCTCGATGAGTGAAGCGCCTGCCGATAGCGGCGTGAAGGAACGCCTGATGGAGCCGGAGGTCGCGGAAGGATGACGTTGCGACGATACCTTGCGACGGGTGCTTTGTTGGCAATGGCCGGGAGCGGCCAGGAACCCGTCAAGCCGAAGCGGCCAGAGCGGCCGGGCGTAAAGACACCCGGAGTGCATCGGCCGATGTCCGCCCTAACGCCCGTGGCAGTGTTTCCGGTGGAAGGTGTACCGGACTGGCTCGTCGTGACCGAGGATGCTGTCTGGGTTTCAAACAAGCCCAAAAATACGGTGCATCGGCTGGACGCTGAGACGAACAAAGTTACGGATACCATCCCGGTGGGCAGCAAACCATGCTCGGGAATTGCAGCGGGCTTTGGTAGTGTCTGGGTTCCGAACTGCGGCGATTCCACGCTGTCCCGTGTGGACATGAAGACAAGAGCGGTAGTGGCCACGATCCCGGTCGGCCCGGCGCACACTGAGGGCGGCATTGCAGTAAGCGAGGACAGCGTGTGGATGCTTTCCGATCCGAAAGGCATCCTGTCGCGCATTGACCCAGAAACCAACACCGTTCGTCAGCAAGTCGCCGTTGCACCAGGTTCGTTTGCGTGTGTCTACGGCGATGGCGCGATCTGGCTGACCAGCACGGAAAA
>DASQEG010000935.1:0-2984 GCA_035633775.1 Bryobacteraceae bacterium | reverse complement strand
CGAGCCGCTCCGCACCGTCCATCAGCGGCAGCTTATCGAGGATCTCGTTGAGGCGAGACTCCGGAAGGCCACGAAGTAACGACAGCCGCTTACGGAAGCTGGCCTGAAAGTCGAGCTCACCACGCATGGCAGCTTCGGTGATTGCCGAGACCTGTTCGCCGACACCGGCCAGCCTGGCAAGTTCGTCGATGACCTCAGCCTGAATCAGCGTTGAATCCATGTCGAAGGCGACGAGGCGACGGTTGCGCCGGAAGATGCTTTCGTGCTGGACCGCGATATCGATGTCGAATGCGTCGGTAAGCTGCGCGAGCTTTGCACGCACGCTGTCTTCGTCGGCGAGGCTGCCGGATGCCGATACCTCGATGCACGTCCTCGATGCGCTGGATCCGTCGAGAGGCTGCCGGCCAGACAGACGGTCAATGCGATCGATATTCAACGTGGCTTCAGCGAGGATGCCGCTTACCGCAGACAGGTGGCGGGCGTCAATGCACGGACCGAGCAGCGTGATGATAAATCGGCGCTTATTGCCGCTGGAGACCCAGTCGCTGTACTCGCTGGCCGTAATCGCCGAGAACCGCACTTGCACTCCGAGGTCGTGCGCTTTCAGCAGCAACTCCGCAAACATTCCCGAAGTGCGCATTGTGTCGGTGAGCTCGATCAGGATTCCAAGCGTGAGTGCATCGTGGATGACCGCCTGGCCAACGTCGAGAATGCGGGCGTCAAAGTGCGCCAGAACGTCGGTGAGCGAGTGGGTGAGTCCTGGCCGGTCACTACCTGTGACATTGACGAGCAGGACGCGAGCGTCAGGCAGTGTCAGCATCTAAGGGAGCGGTGTTGCGCGATAGAGCAGATGAAGGTAATTACCTTCGGGATCGCTGAAGAAGACGACGCGATTGCCTTTACTCTCGACAGGCTTACCTTCGAACGCGACATCGTGCTGCTGCAGAGCTGTGAGCGCGGCATCGAAGTCGTCCACACGCAAGGCGAGGTGCCGCAGGCCCGGTGTTTTGAGAGTCTGCGAACCACGCTCTCCTGCCGCGTGAATCAACTCGATCATGCTTCCATCGGGAGCTTTGATGAAGATTGCGTTAGCAGATTTGTAGTTGATCGTGAAGCCGAGGACGCGAACGTACCAATCCGCCAGAGCTTCGACGTTGTTCGCTGCAATTGCAGCGTGCTCAATACCCTGAATCATCCCCTCAGGCAAGAGTACCACCCGGGCACGGAGCTAACCGCGCCCGGGTGGAAGCCGCTTCACGCCTTTAGCGATCGTTCCGGTCGCGGCTGCGGCCGCGGTCACGGTCGAGGTCGCGGTCACGGTCGAAGTCGCGATCGCGGTCCCGACGTCGAGTCCGCGTGCGGTCCTCGTCAGAGTTGTTGTTGCGATCGTAGCGGTTCTCGTCGTCGTAGCGATAGCGACGCCCTTCCCGCATATAGCTGCTCTCGCCTGTGCCAACCGTCAGCGGCCGGTCAAGGCGGAACGTCAGAAGCGACTCAGAAGGAAGCCGAACTGCGCCACCGCGCGTCGCGGTTTGCGTTACTGCGCCGGCTCCGGCTCCGGTTGCCGCACCAATTGCTGCACCCTTGCCGCCACCGGCAATAGCGCCGATGATGCTGCCGATAACGGCACCACCACCAACATACTTCCCAGTGCGCTTGTTGGACCCAACGCCTTCCCGGCGCTCGTCTTCAACGCCGGTTACCTGATGCGACTGTGCATCAACCATGTACCTGCGTCCATTTACGTTAACGGAATTCAGGTCAACGATGACATCCGTATCCGAGATGTCGCGCATCGTGAGTTCAACATCGGAGCCGCGGGGAATAACGACATTGCCATTACGATCACGGACGTCCTGTTCGACCGACGCCGTGTAGATTCTGCTGTCTGAGGGGTGCTTTGCATCGATTGCTTCGTTCGTTCGGACGGTGATCTCGGCACCCGCCGGAACTCTATCCGTCTGAGCCGCAAGAGGAAGGCTCAAGGTAGCTACGATAAAAGCACTGCTTGCGAAAAGGCGCATCATGTACCTCCACTGATGTGCAGGCAACTGGCGTGCCAATTCACTGATTGCCGTCGATCTTACCCCCGGCAATCACGTTGAAAGCATCACCGAGGTGCCCCCTGCCGGCGAGTGCGAAGGCCGCTGACATGCGGAATTTGAAACCTGCTGCAAAGCCATAGTGGATTCCCAGCCAGGTAGCTATGCCGTGCGCGGAATCGACATTGTCGATGTCATCGTTGGCCGGCACACGTTCGACCGGGAGGTCCGATGCGACCACTATGCGCTTGTTGCCGTCGCGAATTCGTGAGCACATCTCGAGATCGGACCACTTGTCACCGAACCGGGTGTCCAGGTAATTCATCGCACGGAGCAGCTCTTTTCGGACCAGAATCGGCGCACCCTGCGGGTAGTCAGTCGCCGTATCCGCTGCATCGCCACCCGGTAGTTTGCCCCCGTTCCGCCATGCCTGGGCCAGCCCCTCGACGGAAGGGAATCTCCAGGTGCGGTCGACCCGCGGGCAGACAGCTCCTGCATCGGAGCTTGCTTCGAACCGATCGGCAAGTCCGTGAACGGTCTCGGGACGGACGAGAACTCCCGGAGATACAAACAGGATGTATTCGCCCCGCGCTGTACGCAGCGCGATATTCACGGCCCGCGTCCATCCGATGCGCTTGGGAATCTTCAATGAGATGACTTCGGGAAACGCGCCCAGGGTGTCGGATGTCGCATCCTCGGAACCCTCGTCGACTACGAGAACCTCAATACGATCGCGGCCCGATGAGCGCTCCAGCGCTTCAAGCGTGGAGCGCAGCGCGTCTGCGTTATTGCGTGCCACGATCAGCGCAGTCACACGGGGCTGTGCCTCGATCATAAGAACGACGATGGTAGCGCAGGGGCTTCGGATAGGTTTGCGGCAGATGCGAATTTTCTCGCGACCGTTCTTCTGGTCGCCGAGTTGTCAGTGGGTGCCGAAGCGCA
>DASQEG010000934.1:0-6756 GCA_035633775.1 Bryobacteraceae bacterium | reverse complement strand
TGGTTGTAACCCGTCATTCCGACACCCTGGGATGGCTCGATGCAATCGAAGCTGGTGCGGACGATTACTGTGCCGCGCCCTTTGAAGACGTTCAGATGAAGTGGATTCTCCAATCGACCGTACGACAACGCCTGTCCTCCGCCCTGTAGCCAGTAACCATCTGTGGGCTCTTTACTACGCTAAAGAGCCCAGCTGATACCTGCTACTAAGCAATGCGAGTTCCTGCAGGAGGATCTTAGTGCGGTACTGTCTGCTCGTACTGTATCTTGTGATTTCACTTACTGGCCGCGCACAGATGCGAGGCGGCTTCCTGCGCGCCGAACCTTCCTGCGGTGATTGTACTCAATACTTAAGTACCGTGGTCGAACTCGTGGACACGCACCAGCGGGTAGTCAGCAGCGCCTACGTCAAGGGCGTCGGGGCGCTCGATCTGCACGGGGTATCGGAAGGATTTTTATCGGCTCATTCTTCGTAATCCCGCCGGCACGGTATTGCACCAGGACTATGTCACAGTACAGCCTCACGGTAGCCCGCTGCGGATCCGCCTTCCCGAACAGGCAGATGCTGCGAGACCCGCTCCTGGCACCGTCTCGGTATGACGGTTGTCGCACAAGCCGCCGAAAGCCGCGCTGAAGGCGTACAAGGTTGCTGAAACGCGGTTCCGTGATGGTGACCTTAAAGACTCAATGACGCGCCTCTTATGCTGGCTGTGACGCAGGTGCGGACCGGGCAGCGGGAGGAAGCCAAACAGACGCTGCAGTCATGCCTCACGCGCCCAGACGACAACGTTCGCCGTCAGGCGGAAACGATGTTGCTGACGCTTCCGTAGCACTTCTAATTTCAAACTCGATATGATGGGTTATGTCCCTTCGAGTCGTTATTCTTGGAGGCGGCTTTGGCGGACTTTATGCCGCCAGAGCCTTCCGGCACGAAAACGTCGAAGTTACTCTCATCGACCGTCGTAACTTCCATTTGTTTCAGCCCTTGCTTTATCAGGTTGCAACCGGGGAATTGTCGCCGGCCGACGTTGCCTTTCCGCTGCGTGCCATCTTTTCAAAGCAGAAGAATGTTTCGGTGCTGCTGGGAGAAGCAACAGGTTTGGACGCAGTTGGAAAGCGAATCATTCTTGAAGATGGGCATTCCGTTCCTTACGATGCGCTGATCGTGGCCACCGGAGCCCGCAACCATTACTTCGGCAACGAGGCATGGGCTGAGAAAGCTCCTGGACTGAAATCACTCGAGGAAGCCACGCGCATACGACACCGTATTCTCTACGCGTTCGAAGCAGCCGAACGCAGTACCGACGCTGAAGAGCACCGGGCATGGCTGACGTTCGTGATTGTCGGTGCCGGTCCGACCGGTGTAGAACTCGCCGGAGCCATCGGGGAGATCGCCAACGATACACTACGCGATGATTTCCGCAGAACACGTCCGGAGGAATCGAGGATTCTGCTCCTGGATGACTCGCCGCGCGTGCTTTCACCTTTCGAGCCCAGCCTCTCAGCACATGCCGAGAAAGCGCTGATCCGGCTCGGTGTCCGTTCCCTGCTGGGCGTTCGTGTCACCGGAGTGGACGAAAGCGGCGTCACGATTCGGACCGCGCATGGCGAGGAGCACATCCGTGCCTGTACCGTTCTTTGGGCCGCGGGCGTCTCAGCGGCCGGGTTCTCCCGCATTGTCGCGGAGGCGACCGGAGCCGAGATTGACCGTGGCGGACGCGTCGTTGTGGACACATTCTGCAACGTGCCCGGGCATCCGGAGATTTACGTCATCGGTGACGGCGCGCAGTTCCTGAAAGACGGCAAGCCACTGCCCGGAGTGGCACCTGTTGCCATGCAGCAGGGCCGGTACGTCGCCAAAACGATTGTGGCCCGCCATCGGACGCGGGCCGTGCAGCCCTTTAAGTATTGGGATAAGGGCTCGCTGGCTGTCATTGGGCGCGCATCGGCGGTTGCGCAGTTCCCCAGGCTCAAGCTCCACGGCCCCATCGCCTGGTTGTCCTGGCTGTTCATTCACCTGATGTATCTGGTGGGATTCCAAAACCGGATCATCGTTTTTATCCGGTGGGCCTTCAACTACTTCACGTATAACCGTGGAGCGCGGCTCATCACGGGAGAACCTGATCCCGCGGTCAGCAGGGTGACGCGATAATCGAACCATGGCGAAGTTCCACGTGCGCAATTTCGGCTGTCGCTCTTCGCAGGCCGATGGCGCCGCCATCGAAGCGCAGCTCACGGCAAGCGGCTACTCCTCCGTGGGCGAGTACAGATCCGCCGAACTGGTTGTCCTGAACACCTGCACCGTGACCGCGACAGCCGATGACGAACTCCGTCAGATCGTGCGTCGCGTCAACCGCGAAAACCCGGAGGCACGGATCGTCGTGACCGGCTGCTACGCGCAACGTGCGCCGGAGGAGATCGCACATCTTCCGGGTGTCTCGCTTGTTGTCGGAAACTCGCACAAGAATCGCATCGCCGACCTTCTTTCGGCGCCTTACCACGGCGAAGTTCACGTGGGAGACATCTTCGAGCCGGTGGAACTCGAGCCTGCTGCGCTTTACGGCGCTCCCGGCGACCGGTCGCGGCCAAATCTGAAAATTCAGGACGGCTGTCCGAACCGCTGCACGTTCTGCATCATCCCCTCCGTTCGAGGCAGGAGCCGCAGTGCCCGGCCTGCCGCGGTACTTGAACAGGTTCGCCACCTCTCAAGCCGTTATCCGGAGATCGTTCTAACCGGGATCAACCTCGGCCGCTGGGGACGTGAGCCGGGCATGAATCTGAGACGTGCGGAACTCGTTCGCATGCTGCTCGCCGAGACGGACGTGCGGCGGATCCGCCTTAGCTCGGTAGAGCCCATGGACTGGACAGACGACCTGCTGCAACTAATGGCTTCGTCGGACCGAATTGCGCGCCATGTCCACGCACCGCTGCAGTCGGGTTCAGACACGGTGCTCCGGCGAATGCGCCGGAAGTATCGGCCGCAGCACTACGAGCACCGCATTCTCCTTGCAAAGGAACTGATGCCCGACTGTGCAATCGGTGCCGACGTGATGGTAGGGTTCCCGGGCGAGACGGAGGCAGAGTTCCGTCAGACCGTCTCGATGATTCAGCGTCTGCCCTTTACTTACCTGCACATCGTCCCGTATTCAGAACGTCCCGGCACCCCTGCGGCCGATGCGGCAGGCCAGGTCCCCGTTGCTGCCCGCAAGGAGCGCGGCCGCGTTCTAAAGAGCATCGCTTCTGAGAAGAACCACCGTTTCCGGGCTTCGATGCAGGGCAGGACTTTGTCGGCGGTAACGCTCGGCAACGCGCAGGCGCTGACGTCGAACTACATCAACGTTGAACTGGCCGTGCCCAGACCGGCGTGTCAGCTGGTGAATTTGGAGATCGGGGCACTCACATCCGATGGGGCGAAAGAACGGACGATGCTTCCGGTGCTGGCTAGCTAGACCGCGGCCTTTCTCGCGACCGAGATCAGGGACAGCCCCGTCCAGGGTAGTGCCGGGTCAACCATCTTCCAGACCCATACGGACTTGTCGAACAGCTTTAGGACGAACTTGCTGATGTGACGGTGCTTGAGGATCCGGCTGTGGAGCGCCCAGGCGGGTGTGCCGAACTTGTTCAGATGCAGCATGGATTCCACCTGGAAGCCTGCCTGGCCCAGAAGATTTGCGAGTTCGCCCTCTTCGAACCGGCGCCGATGGCCCATGGTGGCGTCCAGTGTGCCCGAGAGCGAATGCCCCTGCGGTACCAGGACCAGCAGCTTACCCTGCGGTGCGAGGCACGAGTGGATGCACCGCAGCGTCATCAGCGGGTCCGCAACGTACTCGAGGACGTTGATGCAGAGCACAGTCTCAACGGGTTCTTCCACCTGACGGAAGTCTGAGGGGATCTCTGGGTCGAGGCGCCGCACGGCCACGTTCGGGGTGCGCAGAAACCGATTCTGCAGGGCATGAAGGTACAGTGGGTCTTTCTCCGTCGCCAGGTAAGCCAGCCGCTTGCTCATCAGCCGTCCCGAGAGGTTCCCAATGCCCGCCCGGAGTTCCAGCACGGTATCGCCGACGTGGCCGCGGAGCACGGAAGCGATCCAGTTGACGTACTGCGGGGTGCCGCTGATATTGTTCAGTGCACCTCGCCCATACGGTTCAACATACAAGTCATCGATGAGCCAGAAGTGCAGGAGGACGCCGAATACCTTGACGCCATCCCACCAGCCGATCTTCTTGCCTTCCTCGTAGGTTCGGCCGTGGTAGCTGATGGGCACCTCGTAGATGCGCAGCTTTCGTTTGGCCGACTTCATCGTGATCTCGGGCTCGAAGCCGAAGCGGTCGCTGCGAATGGGGATGCTCTTCAGCAGATCTGTGCGGAAAACCTTGTAGCAGGTCTCCATGTCCGTCACGTTCAGATTGCAGAACATGTTCGAGACAAGTGTCAGGAACTTGTTGATCATCGAATGCCAGAAAGGCAGCACTCGGGTCTGCTCGCCGCGCAGGTACCGTGAGCCGAACACTGCATCGGCATGCCCGTCGAGCAAAGGCTTTAGCAGGCGTGGATACTCGGAAGGGTCGTACTCCAGATCAGCGTCCTGAACAATCGTGAAGTCACCGGTGGCATGCTGAATTGCCGTGCGAACCGCCGCACCTTTTCCCCTGTTGACCGGATGACGAACCAGGCGGATGCGGGCGTCGGCTGCCGACAGCCTGTCGAGAATGGCGCTCGTGCCGTCGGTCGAGCAGTCATCAACCATGATGATTTCGCGATCCATGTTCTCCGGCAGAGGGGCGGCGAGAACTTGTGCAAGGCTGCGCTCGACCACCGTACGCTCGTTGTACACGGGCACGAGGATGGACAACTTCATCGGGAAGACCTAGTATACCGACGGCGCTAACATCAACTGCGTGCAACTGCGAAAGCTGCAAACGACCGATGTCCCCGGCCTCATTGCGTTGAAGGAAGCAGCGGGATGGAATCAGACCGAGGACGACCTCGTCCGCATGCTGAAACTCAGTCCTGAGGGGTGCTTTGGTATCGAAGCGGAAGGGACGCTTGCCGCGTCAGCGTCCGTCATGTGCTACGGCGACGATCTCGCCTGGATCGGCATGGTACTCACTCTGCCGCAATATCGCGGACAGGGATTCGCACGCCGCCTGATGGACGCTGTTCTCGAGGTCGCGGGGAACCGGGCCGTTCGCCTCGACGCCAGCGACATGGGCAAGCCCTTGTATGAGTCGATGGGATTCGTCTCGGAGTGTGTCGTCGAGCGCTGGGTGCGCAGCCCTGCTCCACACACTGCAGTACTCGAAGTACAGCCCGTCCAGGTCAACCTGGCGCTCGACCGGGAAGTCTTCGGTGCGGACCGGTCGGAGCTGCTGCGCGATCTGCCGGAGGGCTGCAGTACGGAGGGCTCGTATGCATTTTTCCGTCCTGGCTCCATGGCTGGCTACTTCGGTCCCTGCGTTTCGGCAAGCGTGAGTGCAGGGTCGCGCCTACTCGAACATTACGTTGCCACCCGAGGGACTGAACGTCCCCTGGCACTCGATTTGTTTCCACATCTGAGGGAAAACGTCAATACCGTCCTGAACCTTGGGTTTGAGCCGTTCCGAAGGCTGACCCGGATGGTCCGGAAGCCGGCCCGGGTGACCCTCCCGGACCGCCGCATCTTCGCCATCGCCGGCTTTGAATGGGGTTGATCACCGCAGCCGCAGCCCGGCAGCAAAGCCCAGCGACACGGCCGCAAGCCCGGCGACCGTGCTCCCCAGCAGGATTCCCGCCATGGCAATCCAGTCGCCCTCCCGAGCCGATAGCAGCGCTTCCAGCTGCCAGGCGGAGAACGTCGTGTATCCGCCGAGCAGGCCCGTGCCCAGGAGCAGGCGCAGCCTCGGGTCAGTTGTGAGCGCGGCCAGGACCCCGATGAGGAATGCGCCGGAGACATTCACGCCGAACGTTGTAAGTGGCCTGGCACCCCAAACCACCGCAGTGCCGTACCGCAGGGCCGAGCCGACGGCGCCCCCAGCCGCAACTATCAGCAAGCTGCTTAAAGTACCCACAAATTGGGAGTGTATCCAATGGTTGTTCCTGTTATTATCGTTATGGAGCGTGCTCGGAAGGCACGTCAAGCAGTCTCCCGATAATTGATCCAACACTCAATTAGTCGGGCCCGCCTCGCACGAACCGTCTGTGTGCAGGCTCCGACGCCGAAAGGCGGAGCGGAGAAGCCTGATGACGGGCGGAGGGCCCACCCCTGAAGAAACGGGGGTCAATAAAGGAGATTGCACTTCCGGTCGTACGCTCCTTTTCCTCGGTCCAGATGAGGATTCTTTTCATCGGTGACATCTTCGCCTCACCAGGCCGTCGGATCGTCGCCGATAAGCTCCACGCGCTGGTTTCCACCGAGTACATCGATTTTGTCATCGCGAACGCCGAGAACTCCGCCGGCGGCTTCGGGATTACACCGCTGATCGCAGAGGAACTACTCGCGCTTGGCATCGACGTGCTGACCTCGGGCAATCACGTCTGGGACAAACGGGAACTTTATGACTACCTCGACCGGCAGCAACGATTGCTGCGACCTGCCAACTACGTGGACGAACTGCCTGGCCGGGGATGCGGCGTCTACCGTGCACGCAACGGCGTCAATGTGGCCGTGCTGAACCTTCAGGGTCGCACGCACATGCCCGCCACGGACTGTCCATTCCGAAAGGCCGATCGGCTGCTGGAATCGCTCGACCCCGCCGTAAAGGTACGCTTCGTCGATTTC
>DASQEG010000933.1:0-2853 GCA_035633775.1 Bryobacteraceae bacterium | reverse complement strand
AGCATGTTTGGTTTTTCCCAGGAAGGCAGAGTGCCCGGCTGGCGAATGTAACCGGCAAAGCGGTCGGCCAGCAGCAGGAAGTACTCCACGTCAGGGATGCGCAAGTCAGATGGAATGACGATTTTTAGCCGGTCGCCATCCTCGGCCACTGTAAGACCGGGCCATCGTTGCGCAAGCTCGCGTAAGCGGCGCTCCAGATGCTGACGGACTGCTCCCTTATCAGCGAGCGGCTTCACGTACACTTCCGGCAAGTACTTCTCTTCCTTGCCCTGGCTGACCGTGATCTCGCTGTTCCCGCCACGGTACACGGCAAGCATGGTGTCGCGGTCACCGCTGGGCGACTCGAGTTCCCAGGTTACTTGCAGCGAGACATGAGTGCCTCGGACCGTGTACAGCAGATAGTTGTTCGTGAAGTAGTGCAACTCGCCGTTTCGCAACGCTGAGCGTAGATATGGAGGAAAGTCCGGCTCGCCGGTGACAGTGCGGTACTGCTCTTTCGTTAGATTCGTCGGCCAGCGCTTCGCAGCTACGATTTGCAGGTCCGTCTTGTAATCGAGTGCCTGCTCAGGAAAAAGAGTCCAGTGTGTCAGGTCGACCACATGGGTCCCTACGTCGGCCAGTGCTTCTCCCTGCTGAGCAATGTCGAAGTACCAGGCGGGTCTTAGATTCGGAACGCCGTTAAACCGCTTCAGCAGATAATGCGAACTCACCATTCTGACGGCCGGCTGATCAGGCGTACCCTTGGCCCGGTCGCCGAAGACTGCCGGATCGTTCACCAACTCGCGTTGTAGCTGGTAGGCGATATCGAATCTCTGGGTCATGCAGTCATAGGCGATGATGCCGCGACGGTCCGCCTCGTCAAGCGCCTGCTGAAGGCGCGGGAAGTCGGCAGCTTCGATGATCCACGGCTTGTCTGCAAGCACGTGCAGACCGGCGCTGACGCTTTGGGCCAAATAGTCGATCTTCTGCTTGTTGCGTCCGGAAAGGACGACCACGTCGCCCCGCTTGTCCGCGAGCATCCTCGCGAAGAAGTCATCGCCGGCGTAGACACGGTGGCGCCAATGATCCGGGGCAGGACTGCGGCCCCGAAGGGCCGCAATCGATCTAACGTGCGATGCCAAATCGTTTGTGATCGGGGCGTAGATCCAGGACTCACGCGAGAACCCGGCCAGCGGGCCGGTGTGCATCTGCGCTGCGTGAAAGTGTGCAGGATCTACGGTCACCAGCCGCAGTTCCTTCGGCGATTCAGCAAGCAGCGGAACGGTAAGAGCGGCCACCAGGTGCCACCGCCTCATGCCTTGGCCAGTTCCGCCGAGTTCTGCTGCACTTTTCGCACAGCGGCCACGATTTGTTCCATATCGGAGCGCGGGCCCAGCAGCATCGTCTGGGTCAGCCAAACGGCCTCGCCGCAAAGCCGGTCATTCAAAGGGCACTGATTTCGCTCCTGCCAGCGAGTGATTTCGGCCTCGCTGTAGATGCGTTTGAACCCCTTCGACGTGAGTGTATTCCGGAGGAAGGGTTCCTTGTTCAACGGGGAGTAGCCGCCAGACACCGGAATGCCTTCCGCCTGCATGGCTTTGAGGAACTTGTTACGAGACAATCCGTTGAAGCGCGCCGCCTCGTACCGGAACATGTACAGGTGATACGCGTTACGAGTCGTGCCCCCATACTGTTTGGCGGGGACGATGCCCGCGATTTGAGCCAATTCCTTGTTCAGATAAGCAGCGTTCTGTTCGCGAACCGAGGACTGCTTCTCAAGCCGGTTCATTTGGGCAATAAGCAGCGCAGCCTGAAACTCCGTCAGCCGCAAATTCAAACCGCGGTCGAGATAGCTGAAGTCATACCCGGCGGTGTTGCGTCCACGGCCATTGTTGTGGAACGCGAAACAGCGCTCAACGAACTCCGGGTCGTTCGTTAGAACTGCGCCACCTTCGCCAGAGTTTAAGTTCTTCGATGCCTGAAAACTGAATGTACCCGCTTTCCCGAGGGTGCCGACTTTACGGTTCTTCCATTCAGCGAGGTGTGCCTGGCATGCATCTTCCAGAACGGGGATGTTCCGCTTCTGGCTGATAGCCATGATGGTGTCAAGGTCGGCCACGTTGCCCCCCAGGTGAACGGGCATAACCGCGACCGTTCGAGGAGTGATGGCGGCCTCGATCTTGCGAGCATCTATCTGGAACGTTTCGAGGTCTGTATCTACGAAGACCGGCAACGCGTGCTGCGCCAGGATCGTGTTGATTGTCGCTACGAACGTGTAGGGCGGGACGATCACTTCGTCGCCCGGCCCGATCCCCATGGCTTGCAACGAAATTAGAAGTGCACTGGTGCCGTTTGCAGCGGCAAGACAATGTTTCGCTCCCATCGCCTGGGCGTACTGCTGCTCGAAACGGTTGACCTGGTTGCCCACGCCGCGTCCCCATTTGCCACTTCGGAGCACGCCCGTAAGGGCGCGCTCCTCTGTGTCATCGGTGATGGGCCACGAAGGGAAAGCTTCCGTGCGGACCGGCGTGCCGCCCAGCATGGCTGGCTTCCCGGTCGTAGCTCCCCTGGCGCTGCGGTGCGTTGCAGCTTCCGCGGCGGCCAGGCCAATGAGTAGCTTGCGGCGTTCCATGAAACCTCTCCTCTGATTGTGCCGTTAGAAGTCCAGTCGCAGTGCCAACTGGCCCTGCCTTGGGGAGTTCGCCTGTGACGTGACACGGCCGAAAGCCGCGTTGCTTCGATTCGCCTGGATGCCGCCGAAGACCACCCGATTGAATGCGTTGAAGAACTCAGCTCGGAAGGTGAGCCGCGCATTTTCGGACAACGCGAACCGCTTGAGCAACCCGAAATTCTCGTTCAGGAAGCTGGGGTTGC
>DASQEG010000932.1:0-3576 GCA_035633775.1 Bryobacteraceae bacterium | reverse complement strand
GTATCTGGCAAAGTATGGTGCGGATCGCGTGCGCACCACAACGACGGTCTGGCTCGGCGCCACTATGGGGTGCGCTGAGTGCCACGACCACAAGTTCGATCCATTTACGGCAAAGGATTTCTACTCCTTCAAAGCCTTCTTTGCCGACATACGGGAGACCGGCCTGGTACCCGATCGCGGAGCCAAAGCCTGGGGAACGAAGCTGGAGCTCCCGAGCGATGAGCAGAAGCGCCGCCTTGAGGACCTCGAACGCCGCATGACTGATCTGCAGGATAAGCTCGAGTCCCGTACCAAAGCTCTCGAAGAGCAGCGCTGGTCGTGGGAGGCCGATCTTCTGAAGCTTCATCAAGCCGGCAAGCTCTCATGGCAGTATCAGAAGCCCTTTGCTGCCGCTGCCGCCCGCGGTACCCAGCTGAGGATTGCAAATGAAGAGCTCGTCGAGTACAACTACTACCTCAACGGTTCCCTTGCGAGCGAGAAGGCAAGGGGCGACGGCCTGATCCTGGCTGAGGGACCATTGCCGGACACGGACGTGTACACGGTCACTCTGAAGCCAGGCGCCGGCCGCTGGACAGCTCTGGGCCTCGACGTTTATCAGGATGAGTCGCTGCCGGGCAATCGCCTGGGCCGCGGGTGGACAGGCGTTCTCGTAAGCGAGGTTGAGCTGCTGGCGGGGGATCGGCAGATGCCTTTTACCCTCGCAACATCGACCAATGCAGGCGAGTTGCCGGAGACTGGCGCAATGGCTGCCATTGACGGAGATCCTGCCACAGGGTGGGGCGTGCTGTTCGGAGAACATCGGAACCCGTTCCTTGCACTCCGCCTCGCACAGCCGCTCGAGACCACGGCAGAGACGGTGCTGACGGTGCGTATCCGCCAGGAATCTCCGGAACGGCGCGCCACCATTGGACGGTTCCGCCTCGCCCTGAATGCGGGCGAACACGGTTGGCCAGAGGCGGGAGATTCCGGCCGAAAAGCACGTGTAAAGAAGGAACCGGGCGCCCCTACGCTCGGTGTTCAGGTAGACCACGGACTGCCGGCCGAAGTGCACAAGGCGCTCACGACCGAGGAGGACGAACGCACACCCGAGCAGGTAAGCTCTGTAGCCGAATACTTCCAGTGGTCGCATCCGGAGCTGTCGACGACTTACACCGACCTGAAGCGAGTGGAACTGCAGCGCGAACTGCTGCGGGCTGCTATTCCCAAGGTGTTGGTGACCGAACGGATGCGTCCGCGTACGACGCGCATACTGCCGCGCGGCAACTTTCTCGATGAGACCGGTGAAGTTGTGCAGCCTGCCATCCCCGCCATGTTCGGCTCGCTGAAGAACGATCGGCCTACCCGCCTTGACCTGGCGGACTGGATCGTGTCCCGTGACAACCCGCTCACGCCCAGGGCGCAGGTCAATCGGGCGTGGCGCATCTACTTCGGAACCGGCCTGTCACGTGTACTCGAGGATCTGGGCTCACAGGGCGAGTGGCCCACGCATCCCGAACTTCTTGACTGGCTCGCGGCCGAATTCGCGGACGGCTGGGACATGCGCAAGCTGACGCGAACTATCGTGACCAGCCACACGTACCGACAGGCGTCCCAGAGCACACCGGCTCTCGACGAAAAGGATCCAGGCAACAGACTGCTCGCTCGTCAGAGTCGGTTCCGTGTTGACGCCGAGGTTGTACATGACATTGCCCTTGCCGTTGCGGGCCTGCTGCAGGATCGCTTTGGCGGTCCGAGCGTCCGCCCGTTACAGCCACCTGGTTACCTGGCGGCGATGAACTTCCCCAAGCGCGACTATTCGGAGAGCCACGGAGCGGACCTGCACCGCCGTGCGCTCTACACCCAGTGGCAGCGCACGTTCCTGCACCCGACACTGCTCACATTCGACGCCCCGACCCGCGAGGAATGCACCGTCAATCGGGTCAACTCGAACACGCCCCTCCAGGCTCTTGTACTTCTGAACGATCCGATCTTCCTGCAGGCGGCACGTGCTCTGGGAGAGAAGATCGTCTCCGAGGCTGGCCCGAAGCTGGACGCGAGGCTCGATTTCGCCTTTCACCGGGCTTTGAATCGGGCGCCCGACAGAAATGAACGCAAGATCGCGGCGGACCTTTATACGCGCAGCCTGGCACGGTACGCAAAGAGCCCTGACGAGGTAACGCAACTCGGTGCGCAGTCGGCCGAGCATGCGGCGATGACTGTCGTCGCGCGAGCAATTCTCAACCTGCACGAAACGATCACGAGGAACTAGAAATGAAACTGCAGCTCTGGAGACGAGCCTTTCTGCGCCAGGGCCTGAGCGGGCTCGGGGTCGTCGCGGTTAACTCGCTGGTGGCGGCCGATAAGAAGGGTGCGCCCGCAGCGGCACCGGCAGCTCAGGGCGTGGTGCATCCGCTGCATCACCCGGCAAAAGCGAAGCGAGTCATCTTCCTATATCAGGCAGGAGGACCGTCGCACCTCGAGACCTTCGACTTTAAACCGAAACTGCGCGAGATGCACGGTAAGCCGATGCCGGAGTCGCTCACCAAAGGACAGCAGATCGCACAACTGCAGGGTCGACCGCTGGTCTGCTATGGCCCGCAGCACGAGTTTCAGAAGTTCGGCAACTCCGGGCAGCAGCTCTGCTCGCTGTTCCCTCACATCGGCAGCATCGTGGACGACGTCTGTGTTGTTCGCTCCATGTGGACAGAGCAGATTAACCATGACCCGGCGCACACGCTCATGAACACCGGCTCGATACTGGCGGGTCGGCCCAGCATGGGCTCATGGGTGGTGTACGGGCTGGGCGCGGAAACCCAAAACCTTCCGGGGTTCGTTGTCCTCGTTTCTTCAGGACAGGGCGGCCAGATGCAGCCCATCGCAGCGCGCCAGTGGAGTGCAGGGTTACTGCCGAGCCGGTTCCAGGGAGTAAAGTTTAACTCCATTGGCGATCCGGTGTTGCACATTCAAACGCCGAAAGGCATCCCCGCCGACATCCAGAAGGACTCCATCGACACCGTGGTCGCACTAAACCGGTTGCAACATAAAGCGACAGCGGATCCCGAGATCCTGACGCGTGTGTCGCAATACGAGATGGCGTTCCGGATGCAGGCGAGCGTTCCTGATCTGGTGGACATGAGCAAAGAAACACCGAAGACCCTCGAGGCCTATGGCGCGGTCCCGGGTGATGGGTCTTTTGCTTCGAACTGCCTGCTGGCACGGAAACTGGCCGAGCGTGGCGTTCGGTTCATACAGCTCTATCACCGCGACTGGGATCACCACAGCGGCGTCAAAGCGAACGTCGAGATCAAGGCTCGGGAAACGGATAAGGCGACTGCGGCACTGATTACCGATTTGAAGCAGCGCGGCATGCTCGATGACACACTCGTCGTCTGGGGCGGCGAGTTTGGTCGCACTCCGATGTCTCAGGGCGGCGACGGCCGCGATCATCACATTAAAGGCTTCTCGTACATGATGGCCGGCGGCGGCATCAAGCCGGGGATCTCATACGGCAGCACTGACGACCTGGGTTATGCGGCAGAAGAGAACGCGGTCGCAGTCCCTGACTTCCATGCGACAATGCTCCACCTGCTCGGGATC
>DASQEG010000931.1:0-11849 GCA_035633775.1 Bryobacteraceae bacterium | reverse complement strand
TGCAGACGACGGGCGCGACGGCTGGCGTCGATTTGGATCGCCACGGACGGTTGAGGGCAGTTCGGCAGATGCCGGGCGGAGCGCCGAGAGAGGCTCCGGCCGCGGGGTTGATCGGGGTGTGGAGCGCACGGAGGAGCAGCGGGGCTGGCGCCGGGCAGACGGCGATTCCGGTGCTCGCGGCGAGTCCGGTGCTCGGAGCGAGGCGACAGGATCCCTTGCAGACGACGGGCGCGACGGCTGGCGTCGATTTGGATCGCCACGGACGGTTGAGGGCAGTTCGGCAGATGCCGGGCGGAGCGCCGAGAGAGGCTCCGGCCGCGGCCTTGCTGCCGATGATGGCTGGCGGCGATTCGGCTCAGCGACGGCAAGCGAAGCCCGCGCTCCTGAGAACAGGTCGACTTTCGATGGCGTGCGCGACGGTGGACGACAGGCCGGGAGCGCAAACCGTAGTGACGCCTCCGACAACGGCTGGACACGTTTTGGCGGCCGTTCCGGCGCTTCACCCGCAAATGCCGCCCGATCCGAGGAACGTTCCAATGACGGTGCCGGGCGTCCCGGTATCGACAGCGGTGGTCGGTTCGGCGACCGCCGTGGGCGCTCGGAAGCGTCTTCTTCGTCCGAGTCGCCGCGGCGCAGCGACATGGGAATGCCGGACCGAGGCAGCGGCGGAACCTGGCGCACGCCCGAGGCACGGAGCGAGCGCAACTCTCGTGCGGACTGGGGCGGACCTCGCGGCGGCGACGGTGGCGGTGATCGTATTCGGGTCAGCCCCCCGATTGTGAGGCAGCGGTCGGATATGCGCGGCGGCGGAGGTGGGGGTGACCGGACAATGCCGAGCATGAATCCCGGACGTGGCGACGCGGGCGGTGGTGGCCGGAGCACCGACAGTGGTGGCGGTCGCAGCGGCGCTGGCGGGGGAATGGGACGCAGCGGCGGAGGTGGTGGCGGTCGGGGCCGCTGAGCCGAGGATTTCTCCTGCGTGTAGTTAGGTTTATCTTCCCAGAGCCCGGAGGCGTTAAGTTCGCCTCCGGGTATTTTTTAGCGAGCGGTGCCGCACGTCCAAACTGCCGATAACGGCGATTATGTCAACTCGGAGGATCAGGACCCAGCAGGCGTCCGCAGCGCCGCAACACGCTCACCAGCCGTGGATGCACCCTGAGCCCTGGACTTGTCGGCCAGCCGCTCGATAGCCCGCCGCAGTTCCCGACGTTGAGCGATCGACAGCGTACGAGGTGCGTCAGAAGTCGCCGAAGCAACAACCACGGCACTCTCAGGCGCCCTGCGAGGCTCATGTTTGTCGGCCGTCAGCATCGTAACTGCGAGAACCCATTCGTGCATTGCATCAACTCCTGGCTGACTCATCGGCCGCAGTTTCACGAGTAAGAGAAAAAATAAGGCACGTTGCTCAGATCCGCAGGAAGGCTCGCGTTCCTTGCCAGATCGTCTCGACCACATCGGTCATCTGGTGATCGGAATCAAGCACTTCCAGCTGTATATTCAGCCGCCCATCGGCGAAGAAGCGTGACGATTGCACGGGAACTGTGTCGTCGCGCAGCCCGTGGAAGATCAAGGCTGGCTGCCGGAAATCCGGAGCTCCGGGATAGCTCTGCGCATCCTCGACGAGCTGCCAGCCGATCCGGCGCAGCTCCTGTTCCCCGTAGTGAAGGACCTCGCGATATCCCGTGCGCCTCCAGGTGGCAAAGGCTTCGCTGCCGATCAGCAGCGGCCACCGTTCGAAGAACTCGAACGCGGGCGCCAGCAGGACGAGGCTCCTGACGTTGTCGGAGCGCGAAGCGTACAGCGCTGCAAGATAGCCGCCCATGCTCGAGCCGAGCAGACAGCACTCGCTCTGTGCGAGTTCAGCAACCAGGTCGAGCTGCGCCGAAATGGTCATTGTCTCGAAGGTCGGCACGTTCAGATCGGGGATCGTAAGCTCCAAGCCGGCTTCGGCAAAGCGTTTTTGCATATACAAGGCCTTGCTCGACTGCGGCCCCGAAGCAAAGCCGTGGAGGTAGATGTACCGCACGCAGCACCGTTGTACCACGCTGGTGCATCTTTGAGATGTGGCAACTACGAGGACCCTCACCATCGACGGGATGAGCTGCGACAATTGCGTCCAGCATGTTACCAGGGCGCTTGAGAACATTCCGGGGCTGCGCGTTGAGAACGTGCAGATCGGTTCGGCTCGTATTTCCTCCGAAGTCGATTCTGTTTCCGATCAGCAGCTGATAAGCGCGATGGAGGAAGCAGGTTACGATGCCCGAATCGCTGGCAACTGAACGTATAACGTTGCCCGTCGGCGGCATGACGTGCGCAGCGTGCCAGGCACACGTTCAACGAGCGCTGAGAAAAACTCCCGGGGTGGCCGAGGTCTCGGTCAACCTGCTGGCACGTGAGGCGACGGTTGAGTACCGCCCGGAGCTGGTCCGCCCCGAGGAACTCGTGGGCGTCATCCGAGACACTGGTTACGAAGCTGAGATCCCTGCCGAGGTGGACCCTGCGGCGCTGCCCGGAGACGAGTGGGCGGCCGAGTACCGTGCCCTTCTCCGCCGGACCTTCACTGCTCTTGGCATGGCGGTTCTCGCCATGCTGCTCTCAATGCCGTTGATGAGCCACACGCATGCACACGATCCCGTCATTGCCTGGAGCATGCGCGTTCTCGATCCGCTGTTTGCCCGCACCATGCCATGGCTCTATTCATTCGAGCCGACGGTGTTGCGTTGGATACTACTGCTGATCACTCTGGCAACGATGGCAGGACCAGGACGGCTCTTCTACACACGTGCCTGGGCGGCGTTGCGCCACGGCTCCACCAACATGAACACTCTTGTCGCCCTGGGAACGTCTGCCGCCTTTGCGTACTCAGCCGCGGCTACGGTGTACGCGGACGCGTTCATGCGGCGCGGAATCGCTCCCGACGTGTACTACGAAGCCGTGGTTTTTATCATCGCGCTGCTGCTCGCTGGTAACACGATGGAGGCGCGGGCCAAGCGGCAGACAGCCGAAGCGCTGCGCGGACTGCTCAGCTTGCGGCCGCCAACGGCTCGCGTCGTAACAGGCGGCACTGAGACCGAGATTCCTACTCACATGTTACGTCCTGGCGATACTGTCAGCGTACGTCCGGGCGAGCGTGTTCCAGCCGACGGCGTCATCACCGAGGGTTCATCGGCTTTGGACGAATCGATGTTGACGGGTGAGGCATTGCCGGTCGCGAAGGGGCCGGGTGACCCGGTCACAGGCGGCACCACGAACAGCACAGGCGCTTTTCGATACCGTGCAACGGCCGTGGGCGCAGATAGTGTGCTGTCGCGCATCGTCAGCACAATGCGGCAAGCCCAAACTTCCCGGCCCGCGATGCAGCGACTAGCCGACCGAATCAGTGCAGTGTTCGTGCCTGTGGTAATCGCCATTGCGATTGCGACCTTCGCGGTCTGGTATGCGGCGGGTGGCGGGTTCGTGCGCGGATTAACGGCGGCCGTTTCGGTCCTGATCATTGCCTGCCCATGCGCCATGGGACTCGCTGTCCCTACAGCTCTGATGGTCGCCTCGGGCCGCGGTGCGCGTGCAGGCATTCTGATGCGCAATGGGGAAGCAGTTGAGAAGGGACGGCTTGTCCGGGTGCTCGTGCTGGACAAAACGGGCACCGTAACCGAAGGCCGACCGGAGGTGGTTGAGGTGCAAGGCCTGAGCGACGAGCAGCTGCAAATGGCAGCGGCACTTGAGAGGTCGTCGGAACATCCGCTGGCAGCCTCCGTCGTTCGGCACGCCGAATCGTTGGGACTATCACTGCCGTCTGTTCGTGAATTTGCGTCCACGCCGGGCTTGGGCGTGACGGGCCTTGTTGGCGCTGTCAGGATGGCCATCGGCAACGCGGAGTATGTGCGACGTCAGGGTGTTGACGGCGACTGGGCCGGGGCGGCAACGGCGATGGCGGCGCGCGGGATGACCCCGCTTCTTACAACCGTCGATGGCGTGGCCGCTGGTGTAATCGGAGTCGCAGACCGCCTGCGTCCGGGTGCTCCGGAAGCTGTGGCTGAGATGAAGAAACTGGGACTGCGTGTCATTCTCCTCACGGGTGATCGACAGGAGACAGCAGAGGCGGTAGCGAGCGCCGCAGGCATTGATGAGGTACTCGCGGGCGTTCTGCCCGAGGGCAAACTCGACGCGATCCGTCGCCTTCAGGCGTCCGGTCACGTCGTCGCAATGGCGGGTGATGGGGTGAACGACGCACCGGCACTCGCTGCTGCGGATCTCGGCATGGCCATGGGGTCCGGCGCTGACATCGCAACACACGCGGCTGACCTGACGCTGATGCGCAATGATCTGCAGGGCGTAGTCTCGGCGATTCGGCTCTCGCGTGCAACTGCGCGAATCATCCAGCAGAACCTGTTTTGGGCCTTCCTGTACAACGTAATCGGCATTCCGATCGCAGCGGGAGTACTCTATCCCGCTCTCGGAATTCTGCTCAGCCCGGTTCTGGCCAGCGCGGCAATGGCCTTCAGCTCCGTCAGTGTCGTCCTTAACAGCCTTCGTTTACGCGCCGCCAGAATCTGACGCCCGATCACGATGCTTTGACTTCTGACCACAAGCGGTCGCGCAGCCGCTGAACGCCTGGAGGCGATGCCAGCACCCATTCACCTGCGGACATGATATTGGATGGCGGATGCAGGACTGGGTTCGAACGCAGCTCGGACGGCAGCAGCGCCCGGGCACCTTCGTTGGCGCTTGCGGTCCTTGCACCGCTGACGACCCCGGCTGCTACCTCCGGACGCAGCAGGTAGTTGATGAACTGATGCGCGAGATCGCGCCGCCGCGTCTCCCGGAGTACCACGGCGACGTCAGGGTACAGCGGGAAGCCCTCCCGCGGGAAGCAGAACGCCAGCTCGGCAGACTCGTCCATCGCCTGTTGCGCGGTTGTCGACCACAGTTGCGCAGCCAGCACATCGCCCGATACAAGCTGGTCACGAACCTCGGCATTTATGTACGCGCGGACCAGCGACTTCTGCCGCAGTGCCTGCTGTTGGGCTTCCTGCAGCAGCGCCGGAGCATGTGCGTTCACCGACTGGCCTACCTTTTTCAGACACGCAGCGAAGACGTCTACCGGGTCATCCAGCATTGTGAGGCGGCCCTGCAGGCCGGCATTCCACAGGTCGGCCCATGAACCGAGTTCCAGCGACGAGCGGTAGCAGATGCCGGTGGCATTCCACATATAAGGAACGCCCCAGCGGAGCTCAGGATCCCAGACGGGCTGGCGAAAACGCGAGCCGAGTGCGTTCACGTTGGGCAGGCGGCTCCTGTCCAGCGGTGCGAGCAAACCCATCTCGCGCATTGGCTCGACCAGGTAGCTGGTGGGGAACACGACATCCCAGCCGGAGTTCCCACCCATCACCCGGGCAAGCATCTCCTCGTTGCTTTCATAGACGGCGTAGCGGACCTGAACTCCGAACTCGCGTTCAAAACCCGGAATTGTGTCCGGCCCAACGTAAGACGACCAGTTCCATACGTTCAGGCGTCGTTCGCCTCCCCGGCGGCAACCGGCGATGCCACTCATGCCCGTGAAGAAGAACGTCCTGCGGTTCACGCGCTGCTCCGGGTCAGTCGTCCGGCTATGATGATCAGCGCCGTCACTGCAACTGCCACCATAGTGGAGATTGCGTTCACCGCCGGGTTACCGCCGCGCCGCGCCATCGCGTAGATGACCATCGGCAGGGTTTCGGAGTCGACTCCGGCCACCATGCTGGTAATTACGTAATCGTCGATGGACAAGGTCACACACAGGAGGAAGGCTGCTGCCACCGCGGGAGTGAGCGCCGGCAAAGTAACCCGCGTGAAGGCCTGCCATTCAGTAGCACCGAGGTCACGGGCAGCTTCTTCGAGCGAGTTGTCCATAGTCCTCAGCCTGCCGCCCACAATCGCGACGACGAATGCCAGGCAAAACAGGATGTGAGCCAGCACCACTGTGTGCAGACCCGGGAATCCACCCAGGTAGCGGAACACCCACTGGAAGAAGGCGAGCAGCGAGATGCCGAGCACGATCTCGGGTGTGAGCAGCGTCAAAAGCAGCGTCGCAGTAACCCATCCTGAGGTGCGCTTCCACAATGCGTACGCGCACAACGTGCCGGCAGCGGTGGCAATCGGTGCGGCGATGGCGGCCGCCAGAATGCTGTTGCCCGCCGCTTCGATCAGCTGGCGATCATTCAGTGCTGCCGCATACCAGCTGAGCGAGAAGCTTTCCCACGACGTGAACTTCGACTGGTTGAAGCTGAAGACCGCAAGGGTGAGCAGCGGCAGGTGCAGGAACACCAGAACCGCTCCTGCATGTACCGCGAGGAAGCGGCTCACAACAGGTGCTCCAGCCGGCGTCGGACAGCGATGAGGAGCGCGGCCGTGAACGCCATTGTGACGAGAGCCAGGGCAGATCCAAACGGCCAGTCGCGAGCCGTCGTGAACTGATTCTGGATCAGGTTGCCTGCCAGCAGCGACTTCGCTCCGCCCAGCAGGTCGGGCACAAGGTACGCACCAAGTGAGGCGATGAAGACGAGCACGGATGCCGATCTGACGCCGGGCAGCGCCTGTGGCCAGACTACCGATCGGACGATTTGCACTGGTGTAGCGCCCAAATCGGCCGCTGCATGCTCCAGGTCCGGGTCCAGCCGCTCGAGAACAGCGTACATTGGCAGCACCGCGAACGGCAGGTAGCCGTACACGAGCCCGAGCACGACAGCCCCGTCGTTGTACAGCAGCGGCACAGGTGCGGCAACCAGACCGGCCCAGGCCAGCAACGCGTTCACCGGGCCCGTATCGCGGAGCAGAAAAACCCATGCATATAGCCGGATTAGAAAGCTGGTCCAGAACGGCAGCAGAACCAACTGCAGCCAGAGGCGCCGGGATTTGCCGCTTCGGGCGAGAAAGAGCGCGGTCGGAAACGCCAGAGCTATACACAGGAAGGTGGCCAGCGTTGCAACCACCAGAGTTCTCACGAAAACCATCGCGTAAAGCGGATCCCAGAGCCGCATAAAGTTCTCGAGCGTATAAGCAGCCGTGACGCCGCCGTAAGCGCCTCGTTGCTTTAGGCTGTAAACAAAGATGATGCCCAGTGGAAATCCAAACAGGACGGCCAGCAGGAGCGCGGACGGGCTCAGGAGCAAGACTCGGAGCCGAGTCGTCATCGTGACACTCCGCGAATTTCGTGGCACGCGTCCCAACTGACTGTGACTGGTTCGCCCGGCGCATAGACGGCCGAGCCCGATGGAACCTCCGCTTGAACCGTGTCGCCGCTGGACAGCCTGACCGTGACTTGTGTCGAGCTCCCCAGGTATACGTGCTGAGCGACGATTGCCGTCCGGCAACGATCCGTTGACGATGCGTCAGCGCATTGTGTCAAACGGACGTGCTCTGGTCGCACACCAACTTCATCGATCCAGTTCACTGCTCCCAGGAAGCCCGCGACAAAACGGGTGCATGGGTTGCTGTACAGCTGTTGTGGGCCTCCGATCTGCTCAACGCGTCCGCCGTTCATCACAGCGAGCGTGTCGCTCATCGACAGCGCTTCCTCACGATCGTGAGTCACGAGGATGAAGGTTGTACCGAGACGGCTCTGCAACTCCCGCAACTCCCGGCGTACATGGTGGCGCAACCCGGGATCGAGCGCCGACAGCGGTTCGTCGAGCAGCAGCACCTCCGGTTCCAGCACCAGTGATCTGGCGAGCGCGACCCGCTGACGCTCACCACCTGAAAGCTGCGACGGCTTGCGGTCCTCCAGGCCGCTCAGGCGCAGGAGCTCCGCCATTCTCGCTACCCGAGCGCGAATATCCCGCGGTGCAACGGACTGCCGTTCGAGACCGAATGCGATGTTTCCGCGGACCGTTAGATGAGGGAACAGCGCGTAGTTCTGGAACACAGTGTTGATCGGCCGCTGGTGCGGAGGCATGCCCGCGATTGACTTGCCGTTCAGCAGGATGTCTCCGGAACTGACCTCCAGCAATCCCGCAATGAGGCGTAGCGTAGTGGATTTTCCGCATCCTGATGGACCGACGAGCGAGAACAGGGTCCCGCGTTCTACTCGAAACGATACGTCATCCACGGCTGCGCGCTGATCGAACAATTTGCTTACATGTATCAGTTCCAGGACTGCGGCCATTGCTCAATACGGCACGCGACGTGAGTAGTCGAGCCACGCGCGGAAAGGACCTTCGGCTTCGTGCGGCAGAACTCGAACCATGCGCAGATCACGCTGATCGGGATGGAGCCTTGTTTGTTCGTAGATGTATGAGTCGTCAAATCCCACAGCCGCCGCTTGCCGGTGCGTACCGGAATAGAAGATCCGGCTCGGACGCGCCCAGTAAATAGCCCCGAGGCACATCGGGCAAGGCTCACAGCTGGTGTAGAGTTCGGAGCCGGTGAGCTGAAATGTGCCCAGTTTATGGCAGGCGCGGCGGATCGCAACTACCTCGGCATGAGCCGTGGGATCGGCAGTCGCGGTAACCAGGTTCTCGCCTTCGGCCACAATTTCACCCTCTCGAACAACAAGCGCCGCAAAGGGACCACCGCGCCCACTTGCTGCGTTTTCGGCCGCAAGCTGTAGTGCCCTCCTCATCAGCTCCTCTGGCGTCATCGCCTAAATCGTAACCTGAAACGCTTTGCTACAATCACGGTTTCTTCATGGAACAGCTCAAGGCCCTGATCCGGGAAGTCCCTGACTTTCCAAAGCCCGGAATCCAGTTCTACGACATCACTACGCTGATGAAGAACGCACAAGGGCTGCGGAGTGTCATCGACGCGTTTCACGCCAGGTTCGCCGATCAGAAGATCGATGTGGTGGTCGGGATAGAAGCCCGGGGTTACTTCTTCGCGCCTGCCGTTGCGCTGGCCCTCAATACCGGGTTTGTTCCGGTGCGCAAGCCGAAGAAACTGCCGTGCGAGGTCGAGTTCTGGGAGTATGAGCTCGAGTACGGCACTGATCGCCTCGAGATCCATAAGGATGCGATCGAAGGCGGGCAGCGCGTGCTGATCGTAGACGATGTTCTCGCAACGGGAGGAACGGCAGCTGCGGTCGCACGACTGGTGGAGAAGCTCGGAGGCCACATCGCTTCCTTCGGCTTCGTCATCGAACTGGACTTCCTGAACGGGCGCGAGAAGCTAAAGAACTTCGACGTGCATTCTCTCATTCACTACTGATGCCGGGCGCAAGGGTTCGAGCGTACGCCAAGCTGAACCTCACGCTGGAAGTGCTGGCACGCAGGCCTGACGGTTTCCACGATTTGCGCACACTGTTTCAAACAGTGTCGCTGGCCGATGTTTTAACCATCGAAGTGGAGCGGTCGCGAAACACCCGCGTGATTGTCGAGTCTGACACGGACATACCGGGCGAAAACCTGGTCACGCGTGCCATCCACTCTGTGATGGAGTTGGCAGGTTCAAGAGCGTCCGTGCGCTGTTCGCTGACAAAGCGGATTCCTATGGGTGCAGGGCTGGGTGGCGGCTCTTCGGATGCTGCGGCAATCCTGCGCTCGCTCCCCGGCCTCCTCGGACGCAAGGTGGACGTGGAGCGGGTGCGCGAGGCGGCAAGTGCGCTTGGCAGTGATGTTCCCTTCTTCCTTATGGGTGGAACGGCGCTTGGTTTGGGCCGCGGGACTGAACTGTATCCTTTGTCCGACCTGCCGCGAATACCGGTGCTCATCGTCGCTCCGGGTGTTCATGTCTCGACAGCCGAGGCCTACTCGTCACTTGGTCGCACGCCCGAGTACCGGAGCGGGTCGAACGTGACGGCGCGTGTCGCTGGTCTGATGGCGGCTGGCAGTCAGTGGATGCGGCAATGCACTAATGACTTTGAGCAAGTGGTGCTCGCGCAGCATTCAGAGATCGCGACCGTACGGCGGCGCTTGGCGGCAACAAAGGCTCAACTCAGTATGATGACCGGCAGCGGATCTGCTGTTTTCGGGCTGTATGGCGATGCTGCGGGGCGAGATGCAGCGGCGTTGAAGTTTCCCGGAATGCGTGTGTTCCGAGCGACTTCCCTGCCCCGCCGTATGTTACGATAAGCCTGTCCCACGCCCCCGGGCGCGTAGCTCAGTTGGTTAGAGCGCCTGCTTCACACGCAGGAGGTCACAGGTTCGAGTCCTGTCGCGCCCACCAACGTATCTTATTTTCAACGCATTGCAGGCTGTCCGGATCGGCTTGTCTCATTTCCGAAGCTTGCGAGTTGTGCCAAAACTCCGAGAGCGGCGACGACTGAGCGAAAACTCTTCCCTTTCGCAGACGGCGAAGGTCACGTGGAGTTCGGCAGCGCAGCCGGTTTGTGCGTTTTCGCGGCGGGCCGTCTTTACGGGATTGCCAGATGGCGCAGGATCTCCTGAAGCCGTCTGTTGAACTAACCTGATCCTCGTTTCCCGCCCGAGGTGATACCAATTCGGACGAAGAAACGGAGAACAGATGGGAACGAAGAGGAAGCTCAGCGATGAGCAGATTGTCGGGGTACGGACGGGAAGCAGTCGGAGAATCCGCCGAAGTGGCGAGGGAAATCCGCCTCAGTACGTATACGATCTGTGCTTGGGCGTGCAAAGTTCAGACGGCTGCAACCCATCGAAGCGACGAAGATGCGCCACCCTAAGGACGAGAACAACGGGCGCAGAAAGCTGGTGGCGGAACTGAGTCGGGACAAGAAGATGTTGAAGGCGCTTGTCTCAACAAAACGGACCAAACTCGTAGAACGCCGCGTTGACGTGCGTTTCTTATGACACGTTTACGGCAAGTCAGCGCAAAGCCTTCGAGCTCGTACAAATTGCGCCTTCCACATTCCGTCACCGGAGCGGCAGGATAAGGAACCACAGCCTGAAGGAGACGCTGACCGCACTCGCGCACGAGAAACCGCGGTACGGATATGGGCGGCTGGGCGTACTGTTGCGGCGCGAGGGCGAGGTCATCAATCACGAGCGGCTCTTTCGTGTGTGCAAGGGGTCAATTGCAAGGGTGATTCTGACGCCGCAGTCAATTCGAGCAACAGCGGCTCGTGGACACGTTTCTCTACTGGGTGGAAACGGCGCGGATATTGGCCGTGGGATAAGATGCTCTGAACCGAGTCTATGAACCGCTATATTGTCGTGACTGCGCTTGCGCTGCTCTCGTGGATTACGTATCTGGACCGTGCGGCCATCTCGTCGGTCAAGGACCCGATCGCGGCGGAGTTGCGCTTGGACGACAAAGCGATAGGGGCGGTTTTCAGCGCCTTTGCGCTCGGCTACGCGATGGGCCAAATCCCGGCGGGGTGGGCAGCGGACCGGTTTGGCCCGCGTGTCTTGTTGACGGGCGTGGTCATTGTCTGGAGCGTGCTGACCGGGCTCACTGGCGTCGTCACCTCTTTTACTGCCTTGTTGTGCGTACGTTTTTTGTTCGGTCTGGCTGAAGCCGGCGCTTACCCCGGCACGGCCCGTGCGTTCTATAGCTGGCTGCCTTCCTCTGAGCACGGCCGCGCCAATGGCGTTGTGTTCGCTGCGTCTCGCGTTGGTGCCGCTCTGGCCTTCCCGCTTATGGCGTACCTGCTGCAGACCCGGAGTTGGCGGGGCACGTTCTACCTTCTTGCCTTCCCTGGCATCCTTTGGGCGATAGTGTGGTACGTGTTCTTCCGCGATCGCCCGCGTGCCGCACCCGGGACCGGGCCGGCGCGCGTCGAGCCCGCGATGCGGCTCTCGGATGCACTACGAACGGTGGCGTTCCGCCTGGCCATTCTGCAATATTTCGCGACGAACTTCACCACGTTTCTGTGCCTGTCCTGGATGAATCCTTACCTGAAGCAGCGGTTCTCGCTGTCGGTGTCTGAGGCAGCCTATTACACGATGGCGCCGCTCCTGGTC
>DASQEG010000930.1:0-4713 GCA_035633775.1 Bryobacteraceae bacterium | reverse complement strand
AGGATCGCCGCTTCGATCGTCAGTTCGCCACGCGCAGCCGCGAACCCGATCACGGGCGGCATGGCTCCCGGGATCGCGCCCAAAGTCGTGGAGTGCGGCGACCGCCGCTTTAATGGCGTATACACGAACAGATAGCTGGTTAACGTGAAGAGCCCCAGCAATGCCGTCAGCAGATTGGCCCCGAGCCAAAGTTCCACAAACCCGATGATCGATAAGGCGACCGCAAACCAGAACGCGTTTCGCGGCGGTATGGACCCCAGAGGCAGCGGGCGCTTTCGCGTCCGCTTCATCAGAGCATCCGCATCGCGCTCCATCCATTGGTTCAAAGCGGCCGTCCCGGACGCGATCAATGCGGTACCCACCAGCATGTGAAGCAGCACCGGAAAGTCCCAGGACCCATTCACGCCGAAGAAAAACCCTACGCCTGCGCTCATCAGGATGAGCCAGGTGATCCGAGGCTTCGTGAGTTGTATGTAAGCTTGCATTAAACGCACACGGCGCCACTCGGGCCGATCGCCACTGCTATTGTACAGCAAAGTTCTCGCCAGAGTGTACGAATTCTTGTCTCCCTATATTTGATTCAGGTCCGGCGCGCAGGATTCAGCAGACTGGCAACGCGTGATACGCTAATCAGTTTCAACAACATGGCTACACGGACACCCATCACGGTCGCCCACGGCGACGGCATCGGACCGGAGATTATGCAGGCAACCCTGCAGATTCTGGAAGCTGCGGGTGCTGCTCTCGATATCGAAACGATCGAGATCGGCGAGAAGGTCTACCTGCGCGGCAACTCCGCCGGCATCGAGCCAAGCGCCTGGGAGTCGCTCCGGCGCACCAAAGTGTTCCTGAAGGCGCCCATCACTACGCCCCAGGGCGGTGGATTCAAGAGTCTCAATGTCACCACCCGGAAGATGCTCGGCCTGTACGCCAACGTAAGGCCGTGTGTCGCGTACCATCCGTACGTCGATACGAAACACCCGGGGATGGACGTCGTCATCGTTCGTGAGAACGAAGAGGACGTCTACGGTGGCATCGAGCATCGTCAGTCGAATGACATCACGCAGTGCCTGAAACTGATCAGCCGCGGCGGCTGCGAGCGCATCGTCCGGTACGCCTTCGAATACGCCCGGCGTAACAACCGGAAGAAGGTCACGTGCTTCACGAAAGACAACATCATGAAGATCACGGACGGGCTCTTCCATAAAGTCTTCGACGAGATCGCTGCCAACTACACCGACATCGAGAACGAGCACTGGATCGTCGACATCGGTGCGGCCAAGCTGGCCGATACGCCCGAAGCGTTCGATGTGGTGGTTATGCCGAACCTGTACGGCGACATCCTGAGTGACGTTGCGGCCCAGATTGCCGGTTCCGTAGGCCTGGCAGGTTCGGCGAACATCGGCGTCAAGTACGCAATGTTCGAGGCGATCCACGGGTCGGCTCCACGGCGCGCCGGTCAGAATCTTGCGAATCCTTCGGGCCTGCTGATGGGAGCGATCATGATGCTGGTCCACATCGGCCAGACAGACGCTGCCGAACGCGTGCACAATGCCTGGCTCCGGACAATCGAGGAAGGCATCCACACCTACGACATCTTTGCCGAAGGCGTAAGCCGGGAGAAGGTCGGTACGAAGGAGTTTGCCGCCGCAGTCGCCCAGCGCGTGGGACAGAAGCCGGAGAAGTTGAAGCCCGTTACGTACACCGCCTCTCCCGCGCAGAGCATGGAAGAGACACCTAGTACCCGGCCGCGAGAGACCAAGCAGATGGTGGGCATCGACGTGTTTCTCGACTGGACCGGCGGTACCCCGGATGAACTCGCGGCTTCCCTGCAGCAGCTCAAGGGCGATCTCGATCTGATCATGCTGAGCAACCGCGGCACCAAGGTGTGGCCGGGCGGGTTCCCGGACACGCTGACCTGCGATACGTGGCGCTGCCGGTTCATGTCACCGGACGGGCCGAACGGACCGGTCACGCACGAGCAGATCATTGCGCTCCTTGGTCGCGTGAGAACGGCTGGCTATGACTTCATAAAAATGGAGTCGCTGTGCAACTTTGACGGCCAACCCGGGTACTCGCTCGGACAGGGACAGTAAGTGGACTCTCCGGCACTGGTCGGCGTAGTGATGGGCAGTAAGTCGGACTGGGAGACGATGCGTCACGCCAGCGAGACCCTGACCCGTTTCGACGTGCCGCACGAGTGCCGGATCACCTCCGCGCATCGCACGCCCGAGCGTATGACCGAATACGCGAATTCAGCGGAATCACGCGGCATCGAGGTGATTATCGCCGGTGCTGGGGGAGCGGCTCATCTGCCGGGCATGATCGCCGCACAAACGCTGCTGCCGGTCCTCGGTGTTCCGGTGGAAAGCCATGCGCTGAAGGGCATGGATTCGCTGCTCTCCATCGTTCAGATGCCGGGTGGCATTCCAGTGGGAACGCTGGCCATCGGGAAGGCTGGAGCGATCAACGCAGCCCTGCTGACGGTGGCGATCCTGGCCAACTCCCGTCCGGACATGCGCGAAAAGCTGCGGCAGTTCCGGCGTGATCAAACGGCCCGCGTGCTCGAGGACAAGCTCCCTTGAAGCCCATCTATCCGGGAGCGACGGTTGGCGTGCTGGGAAGCGGCCAGCTTGGACGAATGTTCGCAATCGCCGCCCGGAGGATGGGCTATCGCGTCCACACTTATTCGCCCGATACAGATACGCCGACCGGTCAGGTAGCGGACCTGGAAGTTACCGCCGACTACGGGGACCTTGACCGTGTCCGTGAGTTCGCCTCGGCTGTCGACGTCATTACGTTCGAGTTCGAGAATGTTCCCGCCGCAACCACCGAGGCAGCGATTGCGTTTACGCCGGTCAGACCGGCAGGCCAGGTCCTGCACACAACGCAAAACCGAATCCGCGAGAAGACGTTCCTGGCGGCAGCCGGGCTACCGGTCACGCCGTTCGCTCCAGTTCATTCGCGCCAGGACCTTGTCCAGGCCCTGAACACCGTCGGGTGCCCTGCCGTGCTGAAGACCGCGGGATTCGGATATGACGGCAAGGGGCAGATAGCAATCCGATCACTGGGTGTTGCGAACGCGGCCTGGGATGCACTGGGCAGAGTGCCTTGCGTGCTGGAGCGATTCATCGAGTTCGATCGTGAGTTGTCGGTGGTGGCCGCACGGGGCGTCGGAGGTTCGTTCGCGCATTACGGTGTGGTCGCCAACCGGCACCGGAACCACATTCTGGATGTGACTTCTGCACCGGCGGTTGTAGATTCGCGTGTGGCCGCCGATGCCGTTGAGATCGCCAGAACGGTGTTGGAGAAGCTCGATGTCTGCGGCGTTCTTTGCGTGGAGTTCTTCCTCGCGCGCGATGGCCGGCTGATGATCAACGAACTGGCACCTCGGCCGCACAACTCGGGGCACTGGACCTTCGATGCGTGCCTCACCAGTCAGTTTGAGCAGCAACTGCGTGCAGTCTGCGCCCTGCCCCTCGGGTCGACCGAACAGCTCCGCCCGGCTGCGATGGCGAACTTGCTCGGCGATCTCTGGTCGCAATACGACCCCGACTGGTCAGCCGCACTCGCGATGCCGGAGATCACGGTTCACCTCTATGGCAAGGCATCTGCGCGACCCGGCCGGAAGATGGGCCATCTGACCGCTCTGGGTGAAAACGCCACCGAGCGCGTTGAGGCAGCTCGGGAAGCGCTCTGTCCGCCTCGCTGAGCGCGATGAGATGAAGCAGCGGCTGGAGCGGTACTTCGAGTTCGAACGCCTCGGCACGAATTGGAAGACGGAACTGCTCGCCGGAGTGACGACTTTCGTCACCATGGCCTACATCATCTTCGTCAATCCCAGCATCCTTGCCGAAACCGGCATGCCGTTCAATGCAGTTCTTGCGGCCACGTGCATCTCCGCGGCGATCGGGAGCATGCTCATGGGCGCGTGGGCTCGTTATCCCATCGCACTTGCGCCGGGAATGGGTTTGAACGCTTACTTCACCTACAGCGTGGTGAAGGGAATGGGCGTTGCATGGCCGGTTGCACTCGGAGCAGTCTTCCTGTCCGGGATTGCGTTTGTCGTCCTGACCGCAACAGGCATCCGCCGCATGATCGTGTCAGCGATTCCTGCAGAGTTGTATGGAGCTGTCGCGGCCGGCATCGGCCTGTTCATAGCGTTCATCGGATTGCGGAACGCGGGCATCATCGTTACGAATCCTGCGACTGCTGTTGGACTGGGCGACCTTACGGCTGCTCCGACACTGCTGGCGCTTTTCGGTCTGCTGCTTACGTCAGCCCTGCTGGTGCGAGGATACCCCGCGGCGATGCTCGCAGGCATTCTCGGCACAATGGTCGCAGGACTGCTGGCGGGCCAGGTTCAATGGAAGCCGATGCCATTCGCCTTTGACAGCATTCGGCTGACTGCGTTTCAGCTTGATGTCCGAGGTGCACTGGCGCTTGGCGCGGTGGAGATCATTTTTGTTTTCCTGTTCGTCGATTTGTTCGACAATATCGGGACCCTCGTTGGCGTAGGCAAGAAAGCAGGCCTGTTCGACAGTGCGAATAAGATCCCGCGCGTGAACCGCATCTTATTTACGGATGCGACCGCCACGATAGCCGGCTCGCTCGCCGGGACTTCAACGGTGGTCAGCTACATCGAAAGCGCTGCGGGTGTGGTCGCCGGTGGGCGCTACGGAGTTACAGCCGTCGTCACAGGACTGCTGTTCG
>DASQEG010000929.1:0-2342 GCA_035633775.1 Bryobacteraceae bacterium | reverse complement strand
GTCAGTGCACTCTGCAGCATGGCCGCAAGGGAAGCGATCATGCCCAGGCGTGATGTAGTCTGACGCCGCGCGCGCTCCAGCTTGTCATAGAAGACCGGGTCTTCAAAGGAAACAAGATCAAGCCGGTTGGCGTGCTCCATCATGCGCAGGCTCATGTGGTTTGTGAAGCGGTCGCCGAGCAGACTGTCGCACAGGACTGTCGCCCGGCCAATCACGTCGCTCGCCACAGCGAGCCCTGCCTCTGCGGCCACCAGCGTCCAGAGACGCCCGATGTCACCGCCCTGACCTGACACGAGGGCGACCGTCAGGTCCACGATGTGCTTGGCGATCCAAAGCGTGGCAACCGGCAGGAAAGCGTCGACCAGCCTGAGAGCGGCGCTCACACTTGCGAGCCCCGGGCCGGTGGTCCAGACCATCTTCACCAGCGGGACGACGTTGCGAAGAGCAGCCATCCGGTCTCGCCAGTCCTTTGAGGGTTCCCGGGACGGCAAGGGCGGATGCACGTAATCAGTTTAGCGGCGGGTGTCGTAAAACCGGGCGCAACGGAGTCTTCGGTGCATGAGAAGACTGGCAGCGGCTGTTGCTACCGCCGCGTTCGTGATGACTGCTTCCGCGCAGACGGTGACTCCCAGGCGTATCATTCGGGCTCATGGAGAGGGGCTGGTTCAGGCCCGCCCCGATGTGGCTCGCCTCGGCGCCGGCGTGATCACGCAGTCCGCCACCGCGACTGAGGCGGCCTCGCGCAACGCTGAGCAGTCCGCTGCGGTGATCGCCGCCCTTCGCGGCGTGCTTGGTGCCACCGCCGACATCCGCACGATCACTTACTCGCTCGGACCGACTTACCACTACCCGCCGGGAGGTGGGCAGCCGCAGCTTACGGGGTTCACAGCGAACAACGTCGTCGAAGCAGTGGTGAACGACCTGAGCATTATCGGCCGGGTCATCGACGCGGCCATTGGTGCCGGAGCGAATCGAATTGAAAGCCTTCGGATGGGACTGAAGGATGAAGAGCCGTCCCGCATGCAGGCATTGCGCCAGGCAGGGCAAAAGGCAAGGCAGAAAGCTGAAGCCATCGCTGCGGGCCTGGGTGTCCGATTGGGCGCTGTGTCCGGTGCGCAGGAGGGCTACTCGGTGCAACCCGTTAACCGCGTCGGAGATGAACGCGCTGCGCTGGCCGCCGCCACGCCTGTAGAACCCGGCACTGTCGACATTCGTGCCACCGTCACTCTCGAGCTGGAAGTTCTGCAGTAACTTGTCTGCAAGCGGACGGGAGATACGGCTACCCTCAGCCTCCGTCCGCTCTTTTTATGACGGCCTGCGCTTCTCCGCAAACTTCTCCCTGGACTTACGTACTTTTGGCGCCACTATGTACGAGCAGTAGGACTGATTCGCGTTCTCGCGGAAATAGTTCTGGTGATAGTCTTCCGCCGTCCAAAACTCGGATGCGGGCTCGACAGCCGTGACCACCGGCGCATGCCAGTCGCCGGAAGCTCCCAGCCTCCGGATCACCTCACCTGCTGCCTCCCGCTGCGCGTCGTCGTGACAGAAGATGGCCAATCGGTACTGCGGTCCAACATCGTTGCCCTGCCGGTTCGGCGTCGTCGGGTCATGTATGGCGAAGAAGATGTCGAGCAACTCCTAGTGGCTGATCTGGTGAGGGTCGACGCCGTTTACCTCCTGGAAGACAGCTTCGAGGCACCAGAAGCATCCGCCCCCCGAGCGTAGCGACACTCGTCACAGATTCCTGCCCTGAGACGGCACGACCACGATGCCCGACTCTGTGACGTGATAGCCCGCAGCCCTGTCCTTTTCGTGATCGAAGCCGATAACGCTGTCCTCAGGCACATCCACTGCGGTATCGACGATCGCTCGGCGAATCTGCGCGTTTCTCCCGATGCGGGCACGGCTGAGCACAATGGAGCTGTCGATGTTACAGAAGCTGTTCACCCGGACGCCGGGCGACAGCACGGACCGAACCACCTTTCCACCGGAAACGATGCAGCCGTGCGAGACGATGGAGTCAACGGCCACACCCATCCGTCGTCCCTCCTGAGCGAAGACAAACTTGGCGGGAGGAGCCTGTTCCAGACGGGTATGAATCGGCCAGCGCTCATCGTACAGATTCAACTCAGGAGTGACGTTTACCAGGTCCATGTTGGCATCGTAGTAGGCGTCCAGGGTTCCTACATCACGCCAGTACCGCGCTGTTTTCCCGTTCAGGTCACGAAAATCGTAGGCGATCACCTTGAAGCGGTCGAGGGCTGCCGGCAGAACGTCCCTGCCAAAATCATGGGCTGAGTCGGGGTTCTCTGCATCTTCAATAAGGAGCGTGTCCAGTACCT
>DASQEG010000928.1:0-3394 GCA_035633775.1 Bryobacteraceae bacterium | reverse complement strand
TCAGCAGCTCACAGCCATAGACGCGAACACGCTTGCGTCGGAAGAGCGCCCGAAAAAAAAGGCCGGGGGTAATCCCGGCGCTTGTATACTCCGCGCTGGCCGGCGCTCAGGACCACATGCGGCGATGTTAGAAAACCGGGGCGAGGCTCATCACACAAACATGAAGTCGCCCGCCAGGACTCTGCTGCAGTCCATAGCCGCCACCGTGCTCTTCGCCGGTATTCACAGTCTGCTCGCCTCCAATGCGGCGAAGCGTGTGGCCGCAAGGGTGATGGGACCCGGCAGGCGAGACTTCTACCGTGCCGCCTACAATGCGCAAGCGATAGCAACGTCTATCGGGCTGTATCTCTGGCTTAGGCGACTCCCGGACGACGAACTCGTCTACGACTTCCAGCGTCCGGTCGCTTACGCCATGCGCGCGGGTCAGGCCGTCGCTGCCGTACAACTCGCACGTTGCATCTATGCTGTCGGGATCCTGAACTTCCTCGGATCGACTTCGAAAGGTCAGTCAATCGAGGCCCAGGGACCGGCACGCCGGGAAAACGGAACCCTCATCATCGCCGGACCGTTCAGGACTCAGCGGCATCCCACGAATTTCTGGCCTGTGGTCCTCCTGTGGCTTCAGCCCCGAATGACACGGGCAGGTTTGGCTTTCTCAGTCGTTGCGAGCCTTTATTTCTATGTCGGGTCTATCCACCAGGACCGTCGGCTGTGCCGCGCGTACGGAGAAGCGTACGAGCGCTACCGAGCTGCCGGAGTGCCGTTGTTTTTGCCGGCTCTCTCGCGGGCCTCCGTGTCGGCACCCAGCAACATCCCACGAGACACAAAGTAGTGGAACGCGGCTACACGGCCTACCCGTAATTCGTACTTACACCGCGAGGTTCAGACAAGGTCACCTGCTGCAGAATGCACTGGCCTGGCCGCGTGTATTGCTTCTGACCTGCGACCGTACCGCCGGTCAAAGTGTGTCGTTCAAGGGCTGCAACGGGATAGTGACGCGGTACATCGCCGTGTCGCCTGAGCCGATCAGGTCGAAACGTCCGCCGATGCTGGGCGGCCCCGACTGGCCTCCTAAGAATGTGACCGAGCGTTCCTGCACGCGGCCTTCACCGGCGAGCCCGGCCCACGTTCCGAGTTCAAGCTTTGGCTGAGGTGTCAGCTTGAACCGCAGGTGCACCCTCAGGCCCCGCGAGCCGTCGCCATACACTGCCTGTACCGCGAGACGCTCGCCGTCGCGAGTCCCTTTCAGTGACGTGAGCGCAAAGCCCGCCGCGTTCCGTGTGCCGGAGAGGTCTTCTACAGGTTTCATCTGCTGAGAACCGCAGGCGGTAAAAAGAAGCGCGCTGACCGCAGCGAAAGCCGGCGTTCTCGGGAGCATCGTTCCAGTCTAACCGTCGTAAGCAGCGCAGAAGACGTTGATCTTGATATCGGGCAGCAATGTCCGCCTGCGCGTAAATCCATCCGCCGGCATTCTGCATTCCACCGAGTTCTACGTCTTCAATCGGGGGCGCGAAAGGACCGGGGCAGGGAATACGGGCGGGTAACATCTAACGCACCGCAACTCGCAGTCCGAGAGTTTGAAACGCAGACCTCGTCACACGACGCGAGCATCGGCACACGATGGGCGCGCTGTTAATGTGAGCACCGCAGTGGCACCAACGGAGTTTGCGAGCCACTGCAAGACTTCCTGCGGCACCGCTCAGTCGTTGCCGCCGAACTTCTTTGTCTATAAACGGCACGCAACTGCCGGTCTTACCACGATCACCGCAACCCGACCGGCGAGCTGGACCCGGGATGACGCGCTGCCGGTGCACCACTCGGTAACACGGACCTTCAATTCACACTCCGGTTCAGTGACATGCGGAGTGATGGCCACGGATGACCTTCTCGAGTGCTAAGCGGAAGTCGTGCCGCGCCGCCCGGATTGCTCGCGCTCCCGAGCGGGCGCGTTAGCCCGCGCGAATGGCAGGGTCGCGCCAAACACCTGTCAGACCTATCTTCTAAGGAGGTGCTGCACCGCTGGCGTCGTATCCAGATGTGCCGGGCTTCGAGGTCGCAACAGAGGAAGTCCGCTGAAGCACCCGCTCAGACTGCCAAAGGTGACGTCGTTGGTGCGCCAGCGTGACTACCAAGCTCGACCAGATTGAGTAGCGCACGCGCGAGTCGAAGGCCGAGTGGATCTTGATGCGGTCAATCGCGAAGTCTCGAGACTGATCGATGATCGCGGACAGGTCGCGCTGGCTGCGCTGGAACTCGTCAAGCGCGTTTGGCGACGATGGGGCTTCGAACTGCGGCTTAGTTCGAGTGCGAATTCTGACGGGCGGTTCCAGGAACCACGCCAGAACCCGTCCCGACAAGTCGAGCCGTAATGGGCGGACGTCAGCGCAGCGGGGCGCGTCCGTGGCCTTGAGCGCTTCACGCCACGTCGGTAAGTACGCGTCGGTAGACAATGCCAGATGCGAGAAGCACTGTGCAAGTGACCAGCCGCCGTCGGGGTCTCGCTTGCAAGGATCGGCAGCTGTGGTCCACAGATCCGCAGCTCGTGCGCTGATTGCATCAAGCTCCCGGGCGAGTTCGTCCAGATTCCGGGGCGGCATAGGAATGAGACTACGATCGCACACTCGATGATCGGACTGTGCTGGACGAGCGCCACCACACCTTAAACAATTGCTCTCGGTTCTTCAGTACTTGGAGTTTGCCGCATGAATCGACAAAACCGGAACGGGTCAAGACTCTGGGCATACCTCCGCCATCATCGGTTCCGTTGAAACCGGAGTTACCGCCATCCGTTCAGGGGCGAGTTTCCGGGCCATACTGGCGCGCCGACGGGCATCGACGCTATATCGTGAGCCGCGATTTGCTGCTGAGTGCCTTCACGAAATGGCGCAACTTACTCTTTGGTTTCGGTGATGCGAAGGACCCAGTACGCGTATAAGCCCGGCCTCTGTCAACGCAGGCGCCAGTAAAGCAAGATGTCTCCGCAGTGAAGTTTTCGATCCGTCTTCTATTGTGTTCCACAAACTGCGCTGAGGTTCATCTGCCGCCCGTGTTCATTCAGCCAGTCGCTGCCGATGACGTAGCCACTGTCGTCGCGGAAGTAGCCGTCGGCACGCCGGCAAACGGCATCGTGGAAGTTGCAGGTCCAGAGCGATTGCGATTTGACGAGTTCATCCGACGGGGCCTCCGCTCGCGCAATGATCTCCGCAAGGTGGTTGTCGACCCGAATGCGAGATACTTCGGGGCCAAACTGACTGAACTAAGTCTAGTTGCGTCCACCGAGGCGCGAGTCGGGCAGATCCGGCTCAAACACTGGCTCAGCCCGGCCATGGCCTCACGATAATTCACCAATCCTCGGCCTTGCCCTCGTAGTGCAGGGCCATGCAAATCGTGCTAT
>DASQEG010000927.1:0-7047 GCA_035633775.1 Bryobacteraceae bacterium | reverse complement strand
CGGTGTAGCAAACATCGGCCGAGTACACACGATTTCCGTAATACTCGAGAATGTCGGTCTTGCCCGGAGAGACCACGAAGCAAATGCGCGTCGCTCCGCCTGCGATCATGCGCTCAACCAGGTATTCACTAACGGCCAGGGGACGCTCCGAAACATCATCGATGCGGCTGCCCACGGTCAGCAGTTCCGTAGAAAACGAGAGTGGCTGAATGCGGCTTCCTTTTCCTGCCGCGGGAATAACTCCCCACATAGGTCGTTCATGCCTGCATCGAGCAGGCAGCCTCCTCCAGTGCCGATTCGAATTCCAGAGCACGTCGCTCAGCTGTGTGTTCGGCCAGCGTGCGTTCCCGCGCATTGTTGCCGATGCGGCGGAACTCGGCGTCACTCATTGAGAGCGCATTGAGCATGTCCTGCGACGTACGACACAGCACGATCTCATCGCCGGGTTTGTAAAACTGATCGATGCCTTCCCAGACGTCACTGATCACGGGAACACCGCAGGAAGATGCCTCGAACAGCCGTCCCGACGGGCAGTAACCCATGTCCGCCATCGCCCTACGAGTTACGTTCAGTGTTGCGCGCGACGAACAGAAGAATGCCGGATGAAGTGCGGGTTCCAGGTGGCGCATGAAGTACATATTCCGTGTCCAGGGAAATGAATCAGGGTACTGGGCGCCCGCAATGACGAAACGTCGGTCGGGCAGGTGGCGCGCCGGCACGATAAATAACTCCTCGAGTGTCTCCTGCCGGTCGGCAGCCCAGGTTCCGAGGTACGACAGTTCCCCTCGAAAGTCGTCGACCGGCAACACAGGACGATGAACGGCGGGATCTACACTGCCGTACAGCGGGAGCACGCGGCGCGCCCCGAGATCGCGCCTCAGCCGGTCGAGTGCGACACCGCCCGTGTAACTGAGAACCAGATCGAAACCCGCGAGCCCCTGCGCCGGCACATACTCGACACTCTGTTTCGCATCCAAACGGCTGAACGTAACGGGTGTATCGAGGTCGTAGAAGACCTTCGCGGGCACTGCCGACCGGAGCACCAGATCGCATGCAGCGAGTGCATCCGGACAGTAGGACGTTACTACAGCCGCGTCGGCGTCCCGTAGCGCCGCTGAGGCCTCCTGTCGTACCTCGTCCCACGAAGCGTACAGCCGCAGTTCACAGCCTGGGAACTCGACGCTATCCCGGGCACCCGCATACCAGGGAACGTCTTTCTCGAAGAAGAGTACCGTGTGCCCGAGTTGATGTAGTCCGCGGCACAGACCGCGCCACAATGTGGCATGCCCATTCCCCCAGGAAGAGCTGATCGACAGCCCAAAAACGGCGATTTTCATCGTTTGAATAGATATTCAACTTAGACAATAGTTTTCAACTGATGACCACGATTCTCCTGCTCCGGCACGGACACACAGACTGGATCGGAAATGCGCTCGCCGGCCGGATGCCCGGTGTTGGGCTCAGCGATCACGGTAAAGCACAAGCCGCGGCAATTCCCGGTCGACTTCGGGACCACAGGATTGACGCGATCTACAGCAGCCCGCTGCAACGTGCGCTGGAAACGGCTTCGCCGCTGGCACAGGAGCGCGGGCTGAGAATCGAAGAGCGCGCCGGGCTGACAGAGATCGACTTCGGCGAGTGGACCGGCCGCACGCTCGCGAGTCTTGAGGCGGAACAGCAATGGCGTGCGTTTAACGCGCTCCGAGGGGCTACGCGCATACCCGGAGGCGAACTCTTGCTGGAAGTCCAGACGCGCATGAACGATGAGCTGAACATGCTGGCAGCGCGCCACCCGAACGGCACAGTGGCCCTGTTCAGCCATCAGGACACGCTGAAGGCCGCGGTCGCGCATGTTCTGGGGCTGCCTCTCGATCTGTTCAGCCGGTTCGAGATCGGCCCGGCGTCGCTGAGCGTACTACGGCTGGCAGACTGGGGGCCCACTCTCATCGTGCTAAACAGCCCGACGGAAGCTTCAGCTCGCTTCCGCCGGGCGCTGCCGCGTCCGCCGCCTGCACTCAGTTCGGCCGTCTCACGGGCGATCAGCTTGTTGAAGTTGCTCTTCTGTCCGCGTGCAGTCTGTTCCTGATAAAGCAGTGCGAGTGCCTGCTCGTCGAACTTGGCGAAGAAGTCTTCCCAGGAAATCTCTTCTAGCGAACCCTCTCCGCTGAATCCGGGGAAATCGAGACGGATCATACCGGTGTCGCCCTTGCCACCAGTTCCGCGCACGCAAGCGGGTTTGGCGCCGCGCTCTTCAGCCCAACGCCGGATCTCTTCGTGATCCGTGGTCACGTTGCTGCTGGCCGAGCTCGACGCCTTCCCGCCTCCGTTGCTGCTGCCGCCGCGAGCGGCACCCTTTGCTGCAGCCTTGCTAGGCGCCGACTTGCTTGCGGCTACTTTTTTTTTAGCCGGCATTCTGGAGCCGCGGCCACGCGAGCCGCCAGCTTCCGCGGCGTAGCGCTCTTCCTCGCCCTCGAGTTCCTCCTCGCTCTCGCCCTCTTCGCGCAACATCTCCTTCTGGATGCCGATGGCGATCTTGCTGAGGAGTTTGTCGGTCATCTCCTCTTCCTTCAGCGTCTCCTGCAACAGGTTCATGACTTCCTTGTTGCCGACCGCCTTGGCCATCGTACGAGCGGTGCCGTAGCCGGCCATCTCGTAGTGCTCAACCTTTTGGGCCGATGCAATGAGGACCGTGTCAAGCTCGTTGCCCTTGTTGTGCTCCTGCAAGTGCTCCTGAGCTTCCTCGACCAGGCCCTTCATGGCGCGGCAGGGCTTGCCCTTCGCGCGCTGGCCCATCATCTCGAAAACCTGCTCGAGCCGCGCAATCTGATTCTTCGTAACTTCGAGGTGCTCGGTGAAGACCTGCTTCAGTTCGGGGTTGCTGGCCGACTTGGCGATCTTCGGCAGATGCTTGGTAAGCTGCTTCTCCGCGTCATAAAGGTCGCGAAGTTCCTCCGTCAGAATTTCTTCAAGCTGTGGCATTCTCCCATACCTTTCGCTGATTGTTTCCGAACCCGGATCTGTTACCGTTGCCGTGAAACAAAATCCGGTTTCGTCCATTGACTCGCGGTTTCCCGCAAGTGTTTCAGCGGAAAGGCAGGAATGCGCTGCTTACGCACTGCCCGTGGCGGCTGCAGAGGCGATCGCACGTGCCCAGTGAGCCTCGAACAGCCCGCGCATACCTTCAGCGAACCCCGGGTGATCGAAGATGAGTGCGGTCCACGACGGCTTCGTGATGACGGGATCGAGCAGAGCGATCATGCCTTGTCGGCCATCGAACACCGCCAGCTTCATCGGCAGGTTGGGCGAGCTTAGAACCTCGACGCCGGCCTGGCGATATTCCTGCATGCGCAGGCGGTGCAGCTCGTCAACCGTGCCTGTCTCATAAAGAAGACGGCACGCCACGCCGCGTGTGCGGGCCTGCTTGACCAGCTGTTCGTCGAGCGGATCGACCGCGTAAGGCGGGCGCGAGAACTCGACGTACTCGCGTTGTACTTCACCGAGCATGCGGCGGTACTGCGCGGCGATCTGTGCGGGCTCGCTGACGATGCGCAGGTAGTCGAGCGTTCCGCGGCCGCCCTGGCCCTCCGAGTACGCCTTCGTCAGATCGTCTACCAGACCCAGCGCGAAGCGACTCTGTTCCTCAAGTTCGTGGTGCATCGCTTCACCCCGGCGCGCGAGGTACGCCGGGATCGCGAGCGTCGGCTCCACGGCCGAGAACAGCTTTGTCTTTTCCTGGATGACCTGAGCGAATCCCTTCTCGATAAGACTGTCCAGCACCTCGTAGATCTTCTGCCTTGGCACATGCGAACGAGCCGCCAGTTCCAGTGCTTTGAACCTCGGATGGCCAACCAGCACGAGGTAAGAGCGCGCCTCGTAAGCGTTCAATCCGATCTGCTGAAGCCTGCGCCATAAGCGCTGAAAATCCATCTCCGGAAGATCTTTGCTCATCAGTACGTGCCTACCCTATCACACCGATGCGATCGCGACAGGGCAGCAGAGATGGTGTAAGGAACCAGGAGCAGCGGCGCAACGTCCCTCTGCTACAATCACGGTCCCGCGGCGCTGGAGCCGCAAGAAGCAGGAGTAGTCATGCCCACCGTTCTTCCCCGCACGCTTGGCGAGTTGCGTCAGAGCGAGCAGTTCTCAGAAAGCCGAATCGGCCAGCGCACAGTGAAAGATGAGATTCGGGCAAACTTGATATGCCGGATCCGGCGCGGTGATCCCCTGTTCCCGGGAATCGTCGGTTATGAGGATACAGTTTCACCTCAGGTTGTGAATGCGCTGTTATCGAGGCACAACTTTATCCTGCTGGGTCTTCGCGGGCAGGCAAAGACCCGCCTGATTCGTTCGCTCACTGCATTGCTCGACGACCATCTGCCGTTCATTCAGGCTTCGGAGATTCGGGACAACCCGTACCGTCCGGTGAGCCGGTTCGGGAAGGACCGCGTTGCAGAGATGGGAGACGATACCCCGATCGAGTACCTGGGGCGCGACGCGCGTTACATCGAGAAGCTTGCAACGCCGGACGTAACGATTGCAGACATGATTGGTGACATCGATCCGATCAAGGCTGCACGTCGGGGCCACGACATCTCCGATGAGACCACCGTTCATTATGGTCTTCTGCCGCGTGCCAACCGAGGGATCTTCGCCGTCAACGAGCTGCCGGATTTGGCAGGGAAGATCCAGGTAGGCTTGTTCAACATCATGCAGGAAGGCGACGTGCAGATCAAAGGGTTCCCCGTTCGACTGCCGCTCGACGTTCTGCTGGTATTTACGGCGAATCCCGAGGACTACACCGCGCGTGGAAAGATCATCACGCCGCTAAAAGACCGCATCGGAAGCGAGATCCGCACGCACTACCCGGCAGCCGTCGAGCAGGGCATTGCGATCACGCAGCAGGAGGCATGGACGGATCGTGAGTCCCCTGTGCAGACCCGGATTCCTGATTTTATGCGTGAACTGATCGAGCAGATTGCGTTTCTGGCGCGTGAGGACAAACGAGTCGACAAACGTTCCGGTGTGTCACAGCGCCTGCCGATCACGGTGCTGGAGAACGTTGTCTCGAATGCGGAGCGGCGCGCATTGAGAACATCGGAAGATGTTGCGGTGCCGCGGATCGCAGACCTCTACGCGGCCCTTCCGTCGATCACTGGCAAGCTAGAGCTGGAGTACGAAGGGGAACTGAAGGGCGGCGAGACCATTGCGCGCGAGCTGATTCGGACCGCTGCCGGCAAAGTCTACAGCACGTATTTCGAAGGTGTGAACGTCAGCGCGATTGTGCAGTGGTTCGAGCTGGGAGGTTCCGTGCGCATGGATGAGGCGCTGCCAGCGTCGGAGGGCGTCGCCCAAATGGCACGCATTCAAGGCCTGCTCGAAAAAACGGGGGCGCTTGGCCTGAGCGCGAACGAGCCGGACGCGATGCGGGTTTCCGCAGCCGAGTTCATCCTGGAAGGCTTGTATGCACACCGGCGGATCAGCCGCTCGGAAGCCTTCGAGTTTAAGGCCGGCGAGCGAAGGCGTGAACCCCAGGAAGACGCGCAGGCACAGCAGGCCCGTAAGGCAGCGCGGCGCAATTTCCAGTAGGTTACAGGGAGGCACCGATGAAGTGGATCGAATACTCCCGCTACACGGGCGAGGACCTTGGCATCAGTGCGGAAGACCTGATGCGCGCATTGAGCGATTTCTTCCTGCAGAGCGGATTCGAGGCTCAGTACATGGGCTTCAACGAATTCGACAAGCATTCGATGGAGCGGCTGCGCGAGGCGATCGAGCAGTCGCTTCGCGAAGCTGGCAACTTCGACCGCGACCTGGAAGAGCGCCTGCGTGAGCGCCTCGAGAACATGAGTCAGGAAGAGATGGACTCGCTGGTGGACCGGCTGGTTCAGAAGCTCGCCGACGAGGGGTACATCCAGAAGCAGGCCGAGGAGGAGCAGGGTCAGGGCGGCGATGGCCCTCAGAGTGAAGTCCGGTTTGACATCACGGACAAGTCGGTCGATTTTCTCGGCTTCAAGACGCTCAAAGACCTTCTGGCCGGTCTCGGGCGTGCGAGCTTTGGTGCTCATGACACGCGCGAGCTCGCGACGGGCGTGGAGACGAGCGGCTCATCAAAAGCATATGAATTCGGTGACACGCTGAATCTCGATGTAAGCGAGACACTGTTCTCGGCGATGCGGCGGGAAGGCGTCGGTCTGCCGTTGAACCTCGAGTACGACGATCTGCACGTGCATCAGAGTGAGTACCAGAGTTCCTGCGCAACCGTGCTGATGCTGGACTGCAGCCACAGCATGATTCTCTATGGAGAGGACCGCTTCACGCCGGCGAAGAAGGTGGCACTCGCGCTGTCCCATCTGATCCGGACGCAGTATCCGGGCGACAGCCTTCGGCTTGTGCTGTTCCACGATTCCGCGGAGGAGCTACGGCTTGGCGATCTGGCCAAGGCGGAGGTTGGTCCTTACTACACGAACACGAGGGATGGCCTGATCCTGGCGCAGCGGCTGCTGGCGCGCGAGAAGAAGGACATGAAGCAGATTGTGATGATTACGGATGGCAAGCCTTCGTGCCTGACGCTGGAAGACGGCCGGACGTATCGGAACGCCTTTGGACTCGACCCGCTGGTGATCAGTCGCACGCTGGAAGAGGTGGGCCGCTGCAAAAAGCAGGGAATTCTGATCAACACCTTCATGCTGGCGAGCGACTACGGCCTCGTGCAGTTCGTGCAGAAGGTGACGGAGCTCTGCCGTGGCAAGGCGTACTTCACCACGCCCTACACGCTCGGGCAGTATTTGCTGATGGACTACATGAACCGGAAGACCAAGACGGTGCAGTAGTGGAGCCGGCGACAGACTGCCGGCGTCCTGACGCAGTGAGTTTCTCCGCCAGTACAACCGCCTTTGCCGGTGGCCTGCGTCCTGGGTCACCCGTATCTTATCTCGCGGCCGGAACTGGTCCGGGATGATTTGATGCGGGCCGCTGGCAGACATCGGTTTGCTGCTTTGGACAAAAGCATCGTACTCGCGTCAGGACATTCTCTCTCCCGTTGATCGC
>DASQEG010000926.1:0-2667 GCA_035633775.1 Bryobacteraceae bacterium | reverse complement strand
GTCATGGATTCACGTCGTCATTTTCTCGGCACAGTCGCATCCGCTGGAGTAGCCGGACTCGCCGGCCCGGGCCGCATCCTGGGTGCCAATGATCGCGTACGTCTCGGCATTATCGGGCCCGGTGATCGCGGCATGCAGCTCGTTCGGGAGGCCATTGCGTGCCCGAACGTCGACTTCATCGCCTTCTCCGATGTCTACACGCGCCGGCTGGACGCCGCGCGGGCCCTGGTGCCGGCCGCCAAAACCTACCTCGATCACCGCTATCTGCTCGAGGACAAGAGCGTCGACGCGGTGCTCATCGCTACCCCGCAGCACCTGCACTGCGAGCATTTCACAGCGGCACTGGATGCCGGCAAGCACGTCTATCAGGAGAAGACGATGGCCTTCTCCGTGGATCACGCGAGGCGCATGCGTGCCGCGTACCGCAAGACGTCAGGACGCGTGGTGCAGATCGGTCATCAGAGCCTGTCGTCGGGTCACGTGAAGGACGCTGTCGAGTTTGCCCGCGATGGCAAGCTCGGCAAGATCACCGGGCTGCACATGCACATGTACCGGAACACGCCACATGGAAAGCCACAGTGGTCACGTCCGACGTACCCGGACATGACGCCGGAGAACGTTCTCTGGAACAAGTTTCTCGGCGAAGCTCCGAAACGGGAGTTCGATGCCAACCGGTTCCAGAACTGGCGCTTCTTCTGGGATTACTCCGGCGGCAACGTGTACGAGAACATGTGCCACCAGTTCGCCTTCTGGTACAAGGTTCTGGATCTGCAGATCCCGAAACAGGTTACGATGACCGGCGGCATCTACCTGTGGAAGGACGGCCGCGAGGTGCCGGACACGATGAATGTCTCAGCCCTCCAGCCCGAAGACATGCTGATCACCTGGGCTTCCGGGTTCGGCAACAATGCTCTGGGCACGAGTGAGGATGTTCTGGGCACTGACGGCACGATTGAACGCGGCCAGCAGATTCGCTACATGCCGCAAAAGGTAAACCGGCCCGAAGGAACGGAGCAGGTCGGTCAGTCCAAAACTCCGGCGCAGGCTCACATGCAGAACTTCCTCGACAGCATTCGGGGCACGGCGACACCAAACTGCCCGTTTGAGATCGGGTACCGCGTGTCCATCGCCTGCCGAATGGCTGTAGACAGCTACCGCCTGGGGCGGACCCTTCAGTGGGATTCGGCTAAAGAGGAAATCGTTCAGGCCGGGTAGCTACTCGCACCGGAGCGCCTTGACGGGGTTGACGCGCAAAGCTCTTCGGCCGGTCAACAGCGCCGCAGCCGCCGCGGTCCCGCCCAGCAGCAGGGTGGCAGCCGCGTAAGCTATGGGGTCGAGAGGACTCACACCGTAGAGCTGAGCCCGCAACAACTGACTCAGGGCCGCAGCAGCAGCCACTCCCAGCAACAGACCTGCGCCGATCGGCGTCCAGAACTGCCCGACCACCGCGCGCACCACATCGGACGGCTTCGCCCCGATTGCCATGCGTATGCCGATCTCCTTCTGACGTTGCGACACTACGTACGCCACGGCGCCTGCGATCCCGACGCAGGCCAGCAATACGGCTATTCCGCCCAGTACACCGACCGCGGCTGCACTCTGACCCGTGGTTTCCACCTTCCGTGCAAAGGCGCTCCTGAGCGTCTGGACAAGGGGAGCCACCCGGGGGTCAGTTGCCCTGGCGGCGGCAGCGATCGTGTGCGCAGTTGTGTCGGCACTCGCCGCCACGCGAACCAGAATGGTCGTATTCGGCATGTCATCGTCCGGGGCAAGCTGATAGGCTTCAACCGCTTCAGGATCAGACAGCGCATTGGCGTGCGCATTCGCAGCCACGCCCACGACGGTGTGCCTCTGATCGCCAATCGAGAAGTGCTGAGCCAGCGGATCTTCTCCGGGCCACAGCCGCCGCGCCAGTGACTCGCTCACCACGATCGAGCCAGCTTCGCCCTGGCGCAGGTACCGCCCGCGCTGCAAAGAGATCTTCATCGTGCTGAAGAACTCCGGATCGATGCGGTTCAGATGAATCGGAAATCGCTTCCCGTCCTTCTCGCCGCCGACTGTTGTAACGCGGTTACCCAGAGGCGGAGTCGTTGACAGCGCCACAGCCTGCACGCCCGGCACGCTGCGAAGCTTATTCTTCAGTCGGTCCACGTAGCCGCGGGCCTCCAGCGAAGAGAAGCCGTGGACGCCAAGCCGGGGATCTACTGAGATTACCTGCTTGTACTCAAATCCCGGATCGCCGGAAACGGCCCGGTCGATCGCCCGAACCAGAAGTCCCGCGACAATGAGCAAAACACAGCTGGCCGAGACCTGGGCGCCGATAAGGACGTGACGGGCCGCAGACGCACCGCGGAAGGAGCGAATCATCTGCAGGGCCGGCATGGTCCCAAAGAGGGTCGCCGCAAGGCACGCCGCACCCACGCTGAAGAGAAGCACTCGCGAGTCGGGGCTGACGTCCAGCCAGGAAGGAGCGCCGGTTCTCGTCATCAACTCGTGCAGCACCAGGTGCGCGAACAGGACCGCGGCGGTGGCACCGATAACAGCCAGCACGAGGCTTTCGGTGAGCATCTGCCGAATCAGACGAGCCCTGCCCGCACCAACTGCGGCCCGAATCGAGATTTCTCTCTGGCGCGCAACGCCTCTGGCCAGCAACAGGCTTCCAACATT
>DASQEG010000925.1:0-8747 GCA_035633775.1 Bryobacteraceae bacterium | reverse complement strand
ACAACGGTACGCGGGCTCGAATCGATGATGCAGTGATCACCTGGCGCGGGCAGACTTTGCGCGCCTCGGGCGACATTGGTTTGCGCGGTAGGGCGCCCGCAATCAAGCTGGAAGCCGCAACGCAAAATTTCACGATCGAATCGATCCTGGCCGGCATGAACAAGGCCGATGTTCCAGCGAGCGGCAACATTGAGCTGAAAGCCCGCATCGCGGGTACAACCAAAGCTCCTGCGGTCGATGTCGACATCGCTGGATCGAATCTCATGGCCTACCGTGAGCCGCTGGGAACGCTTGCCGCGTCTGGCGTCCTCCGCGGAGATCTGTTCACGCTGAACCAGCTGCGCCTTGAGAAGCCGCAGCCGGATGGACCGGGAGTACTCGAGGCGAGCGGAACCTTCGATCTCGAGACCAAAGCGGTTGCGCTGAACGCAAAATCGAACGACCTGCAACTTACCGCTCTGACACTTCCCGACGGGCGCCCGGTCCGCGGACAAGTCAGGCTGAACGCCACTGCGACCGGTACAAGCACTCAGCCGGAAGGAACGGCCGAGATCGCCGCAGCAGATCTCAAGGTCGGCGACCTCGAAATTGGAGCAATTACGGCCGACGCACGTGCAGCGAACGGTGCTGCCACGATCAATGCGAAGCTTCCGGCCTTCAATCTGGCCGCCAACGGGCAGCTTGCCACCGAAGCGCCGTATCCGGCGCGCATTGAGGTTCGTGCCGACAACACGGATCTTGCATCGTTGCCCGTGCAGATGAAGCAACCCGTGCAGGGCAACGTTACGGCCGTCGTTCGCTTCACGGGCGAACTCAGCAACCCACAGCAGGGTGAGGCGTCAGCCGAGATCGCCGCACTGGACCTTACTTACAACGAGCAGCCGCTCCGGTCGGAAGGACCGCTGGTGGCCCGTTATGCCAACCAGCGCCTGACGATCGATCGCGCCACGCTGGTCGCTCGCGACTCCCGGATCTCTCTAACCGGTACGTTGCCTCTCGAGGCAACAGCCGGCGAAGGCGAGATTAACCTGAACGCGGCGCTCGATCTGCCTTCGCTTGTTCAGTACGTGCCGAACAACGAGGGTATTCAGGCCCAGGGCACGGCTACGATCGCGGGTACCATCCGCGGGACGATGAAGCGCGTAGACCCGAACATCACGATTGCTGTGAATAACGGGTATGTGCTCGCGCCCAGTGTCAATCCGCCTGTATCGGGTGTCAATGTTCAGGGCCAGATCCGAAACGGAGCACTCGAGCTCGCCTCAGCAACCGCTTCGATTGGACCCGCAACTCTGACCGCATCGGGAACCGTACCGTTCGGGTTGCTGCCAGCCGACCTTCCTGTTGAGCTGCCACGACGGCAGGGGCCGGCCAGCTTTACAGCGGAGCTTCAGGACCTTGATCTGGCGACTATCCAGGCGCTGCCGGACCAGCTCAGCGGCACCGTCTCTGCCCGGTTTGAGGCCACGGCTGCACGGCCGGAACTTGCGGCTGTGACAGGGCGGCTGACGCTCCCGACGTTCAAGCTGCGGTACGGCACGATCGGTCTCGAGCAGCAGGGCACTTCATCTGTAACACTTGCAGGCGGCACAGCGTTCGTTGAGAACTTCCATCTTGTCGGGCCGGAAACCAACATCAGCGTCGCAGGTAGTGCCGAACTCGCCGGCAACCGCGCACTGGATCTTTCCGTCAGCGGAACCTCAGATGCAGCTCTCCTCAGCGCATTTGCAGAGGACGTCAGGGCGGAGGGAAAGACGGAATTCCGGGTCGCACTTGCGGGCACGGCTGCAGCACCGGCGGCACGCGGATACTTGCAAATCGCCGACGGTACGTTCAGCCTCCGCGAACCCCGTGTAGGAATTGAGGGGCTCGATCTGCGGGTCGACCTGGACGGCACTCGTGCGACGATCTCTCGGCTGGGTGGCTCACTTAACGGTGGTGAGCTCACGGGCGGCGGTACGGTGGACTTCACCGGCGGTACCCTGCGTGCCGCAGACCTTGGCGTCAAGGCGACTGGCGTTTACCTCGACATACCGGAGGGTTTGAAGACGCTCTCGGACGTTGAGCTGAAGATCGCTCCGGGTGCAAACGACACGATCGTTCTCGGCGGCCAGGTAACGGTGGCCGATGGTGGGTTCACTGACGACCTGTACTTTGATCGCGGCGTGCTGGCGTCCCTCGGTCAGGAACGCGGGATCGAAGTCACCGATACCCGGAACCCCATGATGGAGCGCATCCGCTTCAATATTGGGGTTCGAACCGACAATCCGATCGTTGTCGACAACAACCTTGCAGAAGCCGAGATCACGGCCGACCTTCGACTCCTTGGCAATCCTTATGAGTTCGGCCTCTCCGGGCGTCTCGAGATCCTCGAAGGCGGCGAACTGCGATTGCAGGAGCGGGAGTACCTGGTCGAGCGCGGCACGATTCTTTTCACGAGCGACCGTAAGATCGAGCCAATGCTGGACGTACTCGCCACCACAACGGCAGGCGGTTACGATATCCGGCTGCAGGTGTCTGGCCGTCCGGGCGATACCGAAACGACACTGACGTCTGACCCGCCGCTTCCCGAGCCGGACATCCTGGCGCTGTTACTCACCGGTCGCACTATGGAAGAACTCCGCGGCAACGAGTTCGAGGTCGCGCGCAACCAGGTGCTCTCCTATTTGACGGGGCGCGTCGGCTCGCAGCTTGGGCGAGGTATTGCAGGCGCCACTGGTCTCAGCACCGTCCGCATCGAACCAAACCTCATCGCGGCCGAAGCCGACCCAAGTGCACGTCTGACGGTAGGTCAGAATATCTCGAGAAATCTCGAGGTGATCTATTCGATGGACCTGATCAACAGCTCCGATCAGATCTGGGTGGCGGAGTACGACCTCACCCGGCGCTTCACAACACGTGGCGTGCGCCAGGCCGATGGCAGCTTCCGCATGGATTTCCGGCATGATCTCAGGTTCGGTGGCATCATTGAGCCCCGCCGGGGCGACAAGCGGGTCCAGCGGCGTGTGGGAAACGTGAACATCGTCGGGGCTCGCTACTTCAGCGATATGAAGATCGCCGATAAGTTCGACATCGAAGCCGGGGATAAGTACGACTTCTTTAAAACGCGCAAGGGGCTTGATCGTGTAAACAAGATGTACAAGGAAGCGGGCCTGCTTGAGTCGAAGGTCCGCCTGCGCCGGCAGCAACAAGAAGGTTCCGACACGGTTGATCTGAACCTGACAGTCGCTCCTGGTCCCGAAGTTCAGTTCGTTTTTGAAGGCGCAAGTGTTCCTGACAAGATCCAGAACCGCGTGCGTGATATTTGGCGTGACGGCGTTTTTGACACGCAGCGCGCCGAAGAAGCGGTAGAGGCGCTGCGCGGGTGGCTTGTAGATAACAATCGTCTCCAGGCGCAGATCGAATACCGCATCAGCCGGCCTGCCGAGGGACGAAAGCGCGTCGTGTTCGATATCAACCCGGGCCCTGTGTTCCGGAACGTTCAGGTTGCTTTTGAGGGTGCGACGGCGTTCAAGGACAAAGATCTTCGAGAAGTAATCGAGGACCAGAAGCTCGAAACAGAGATCTATATCGCACCCGGACGTGTCACTGAACTGCTCGGGGCGTTTTATCGCGAGCAGGGCTACCTCGATGTGCGGATCGATAATCCGCGGTACGAGCTGGACGAGAAAACAGCCACGGGCCGCGTAGTGTTTCCTGTGGCGGAAGGTCCGCTGTTCCGCGTCGGCACGGTCAGCTTCGAAGGCAACTCGGTGTACACCGAAGCCCAGCTAAACGAGATGGTTCCGGTTCCGGTTGGCGAAGAGTACCGCCCGGTGCTGCGTCAGAATGCTCTCGACCGGCTCCGCCAGGCTTACTGGGACATCGGGTTCAACGACGTCGAGACTACGTACGTAATGAGCCGGAGTCCCATTGCTGGCACCGTCGGAATCACCTTCAGGATTGTCGAGAACCAGCAAGCCGTGCTCCGCGAAATCACCGTCGCGGGACGCCACAATACAAGCGAAGCGCTTGTTCGCAGCCAGATTGGGCTCAAGCCCGGAGACATCGTCGATTTGAACAGGGTGGCGGAAGCCCGCCGCAACCTTTATGAGACGGGTGCCTACTCGCTCGTTGAGATCGAACGTGAAGAGATTACGGCCGATGCCGGAACCGGTGAGGGCACGCGGACACGAACGCCCGATGCTCCGGCCGAAAAGCAAATGCGGCTGGCCGTTCGGGTCCGAGAGATTCAGCCGTGGGAGTTTCGCTACGGCGGCTTCTTCGATACGGAGCGTGGGCCGGGAGGCATCCTCGACGTTTCCAACCGCAACATGTTGGGAAGCGCGCGAGTGCTTGGCCTGCGTACCCGATACGACACGCAACTGCGGGAAGCTCGCCTGTACTTCAGCCAGCCGAACCTGCTGCGGTTTCCGCTGAGAACGATTGCAAGTCCGTACATCCGGCAGGAGCGCAACCCTGCCGGCGGCGACACCGATCCTTTCAATGTCGACCGGATTGGTTTCTCGCTGCAACAGGAAGCAACCTGGCGCGAGAACTGGCTCCTGAACTACGGCTACCGCATTGAGCGGACGCGGACCTACGATCCGTCTGCCGATGCGCTGTTTGACGTGCCGCTCCGCATCGGTTCTTTGACCTCCACTCTGACGCATGAGACGAGGGACGACATCCTCGATGCAACTCGCGGCGGCTTCATGTCGCACGCGCTTCAATGGTCGCCCAGCGTACTTGGTTCCGAATTGCGGTTCGTGAAGTACTTCGGACAGTACTTCCGCTACATCCCGCTGCAAAAGCCACGCGTGGAGCTGTTCACAAATCAGGTTCTCCGGCCGCGCCTGGTGTATGCGGCTGGCGCACGTGTGGGTCTCGCGCAAGGCTTCGGAGGCCAGGAGGTACCACTGTCGGAACGTTTCTTCGCGGGCGGCGGTACCTCGATTCGTGGCTTCGAGCAAAATGCCATCGGCCCGAAACTGGTCGGCCAGGAACCCGCTGGAGGTCAGGCGCTCCTGATCGTCAACAACGAGATTCGATTCCCGGTCGTCAGCATCTTTGATGGCGTCGGTTTTGTAGACGTGGGCAACGTGTACCGTCGTGTATCGGACTTCAGTTTTGCCGACATTCGGAAGACAGCGGGCGTTGGCGTGCGCGTTCGTACTCCGTGGTTCCTGCTTCGCCTAGACTACGGTGTGAAGCTCGATCGGCAGCCAGGAGAGGGAAGGGGCCGGCTCTTCTTCAGCATCGGGCAGGCCTTCTAAGCCTGCCCGAACTCCAGCGCTGCGAACGACACTACGCTCGCATCGTCGATGTTCCATTGTTCGTAGCCGCGGACCGTCCCTCGTGCATTCGGGACGGCCGAAAGGAACGTATACAGGGGTGATGAGCCGCACCACTTCAGGTCGTCACCGTTCTCCTGTACCTGCTCCCAGAAGGAGCGACGATCGCCACGAACAACCGACGCGATGCGGGAGCGGTCGCGCCTTTCAACCTCGGTCATCCGCTCCTCGTTGACTTGGGCTTCGAAAGGATCTCCGTACCGCGCGCCCATGTGAGCCATGTCGATGCCGAGGACCCACACAAGCTTGTCGGCCTCACGCGACGCAACTTCTCCGAGGTTAGCGAGAAAGCGCTTCACATGTTCGTTGTCTTCGGGCAGTCCGCCGTCACAGATACTTCGTGCAAAGCTGCCGCACAACAGAGGAACAATCCGGATGTTGGGTCCGAACCGGTGCTGGAGGTAGAGTACCTGGAACTCGATCGAGTGTTCGGTCCTGTGGCAGTAATCCTCCATGCGGGCCGCTGGCTCCGCTGCCAGTTCATTGATCAGTGCAAGATCGGGTACAGCTTCACCAAGCGGAGTCGAATAGGGCTTCCGGGTGAGCCCGAACGCATCGGGCTCCCCGGCGTGCGACGTACCCAGAATCACGAACGTCCTCTCCCGGTGACGATCATCGAGAGCACTGTACGCCGCGCGATACGTCTGCCATCCGCCGAACGGACTGACGTGGGGCGCGGCGATACCGATCAGCTTGTCGCTGACCGATGACGCCGGCGCGTCGGTCATGTACTCATCCAGCATCCCTCTTGCTTCTTCCGGAGAGTCCGGGTAGGCTGTTCCAGCGTGGGCCGGTTCCCGAACTGCACTCTCACGGAACTCGCGATGGGCTGTCGCCATCAGCTCCTGAAAGCGCTCATTCTGAAGAAAGCCTGCTTCGTCGAGCGCCTGCGTTAACTGTTCCTCGATGTGCGCATTGTCGAGATCGCCGGTGATGCGAAACAGCAGTTGCTTCATGTCAAGATCGGTCGATTCACCGTCGTAGAGCTCCAGGCAAGCCACCAGTGGCGGGGGCACGATGAGCATGGCGCCCGTGTAGCCTTGCGAGTCGCGCATCAGAAGACCGGGTCGGTCCTCCGCGGGGGAGGGCATCAGATCGAGGTCGAGCCGCAATCGCGGCAGTGGCCTGGCCATTCCCTCATGGTACGGTCTGGAAATGGGCGCAAGAGTCGTGGTGGTCACGGGTGCAAGCGGTGCTCTGGGGCGTGCTGTGGTAAGCGCGTTTGCCAGCGCGGGCGATGTGGTTATCGGAGTGGCGAGGAGCACTGACCCGTATGCAGCCGACCTGACGGACGCAACCGCTGCCTCAGAAGTGTTTGACCGCATCCTGAGCGACCACGGCCGCATCGATGTTCTGGCTCACAGTGCTGGCGCATTCGCAGGCGGCAGCAATGTCGAAAGCGCGGACCCGTCCGTGTGGCCCAAAATGCTCGCCATCAACCTCACAGCGGCGGTCAACAGCTTCCGAGCGGTGCTGCCGGCGATGAGAAAAGCAGGGAAGGGAAAGATCGTGGCCGTTGGTTCCCGTTCCGGTGCGGAACCCGGTGCTGGAGCGGCGGCCTATAACGCCTCCAAAGCAGCGTTGCACGCGCTGGTGAGGACGACTGCACTGGAGTGCACAGGGACGGGCATCACATGCAACGCTGTCCTCCCCGGGACCATGGACACGGAAGCGAATCGCGGTTGGGGCTCGCCCGAGCAGGTAGCCACGTGGGTGAAGCCGGAAAGCGTCGCCGCGACGATTGTGTGGCTCGCCTCAGACGAGGCCGGAGAAACAAACGGAGCGCTCCTGCCGGTGTATGGACGGTCCTGACTGTCATGCAGGAGCAGTTCGAACTCGATCTCGACACACGGCGGCATGTCTGGACCGTGTCGGAGGTCAACACGCGCATACGCTGGCTGCTCGATCGCGAGTTCGGCGACGTGTGGGTAGCGGGCGAGATCTCCGGCGTCAGGTTTGCTTCGAGCGGTCATTACTACTTCACGCTCAAAGATGGAGAGTCGCAGATTCGGTGCGCCTGCTTTCGCATGAGCGCTCGGTACCTCAAATTCAAGCCGCAGGACGGGGTGGCCGTTGTCGCACGCGGAAGACTTGACGTTTACGACGCGCGGGGCGAATACCAGCTGCTGGTGGAGTTCCTGGAGCCTCGCGGCTACGGTGCCCTGCAACTCGCGTTCGAGCAGCTGAAGAAGAAGCTTGCCGACGAGGGCCTGTTCGATCCGTCGCGGCGCAAGCCGCTGCCTCGGTACCCGCAGCGCATCGGCATTGTGACCTCGCCGGACGGTGCCGTGATCCGCGACATGCTGAGCGTGTTGTGCCGGCGCATGCCTGGGATTCATGTCCGGGTCTGGCCGGCTCTGGTGCAGGGCGAAGGTTCGATCGAGCAGATCTCTCGGGGTGTCCGGTTCTTCAGCACGTCAGAGTGGGCGGACGTCACGATCGTGGCTCGTGGCGGCGGATCGCTCGAGGACCTTTGGACGTTCAATGAAGAAGCCGTGGCGCGGACGATCGCGGGATCGAATGTCCCAGTTGTTTCCGCCGTCGGCCACGAAACGGATTTCACGATTGCAGATTTCGTGGCGGACCTGCGGGCACCCACCCCATCGGCTGCGGCGGAGCTGGTGGTGCCATCCTCTGAGGCTCTGCTGGACTGTGTGGCAGGGTTCCACAGACGGCTGGAGCAGGCGGCTCGCTGGCGTGTCGGGGTCGCTGCAAGAACCTTGCACGAGCGCGGCGTCGAACGCGCGGCAACGGTGCTGCATCGTCGGATCGGTAGACTGGCCCAGCGATCGGATGAGCTGGAACGGTGTGCCGGTGACTCGATGAGGCGGCACCTTCGAAACAAATCTGAAGCCTTGCGTGCTCTCGATGCGCGGCTGCGGAGGCTCGATCTTCAGGTGCAGGTGAGTGCGGCGCGCACTCGGTTCGACAACCTGCGTGCGGCTGCTGTTCGCGCAATTGAGCACAAGTTGCGGTCCTCGCGGTCCGAGTGGCAGCCGCACGCGATCCGGCTTGAGCAGTTGAGTCCCCTTGCCGTCCTGCAGCGCGGTTATGCACTGGTCAGAAGTGACAAGGGTGAGCTGGTCAGGAGCCCTGGCGACGCGCCGGCTGGTACAAGGCTGCGCGTCCGCGTAGCTGAAGGTGAATTCGAGGCCACGGCGGATTAGGCGAGCGCGGTCTTCACAGCTGGCCCCTCCTACTTTGCCCGGGGAGTAAGAAACGGTGCTGCCGATTTTTCCAGCAGATCGAAAGGTATATCCGTCGTGAATCTCACGAGCGAACCTTCCCGACTGACCTGCATTCCGTCAAAGACGGAAAGCATCTCCCGCCGGTCCTCCGGGGTGTTCAGGCGGCCAAGCCCGAGCAGCGCGCGCAACGCGCCGCGCAAATCTTCTGCATCCTTCTCTGTTGCCG
>DASQEG010000924.1:0-11055 GCA_035633775.1 Bryobacteraceae bacterium | reverse complement strand
GAAAACGGTTTGCGTGCCTCGCTCCCACAGCGGACACGCGCGACAACCTTTCGCGATCTCGCGCAGCTGCGGTAGCGATGCATCGGGCGGAATCATCTTTGCCGCGCTCATGTTCTGAGGACACCACAGATCCCAGAGTGTGTCTAGTGGGTTTCGAACCGACGGTTGTGTTCTGCCGCTATGCCAAGCAGTTCGGAGCTGTACTCCACTGCGCGCGGCGAAGGCAGGCGCTGAAGCGCGTGCTTGCAGTGCTCGCGCGCTGCACCTGCCGAAGGAAGCGGTTCGGCCAGCTTGCCCGCCAGAATGACTGGCCGAAGCAGCGCCTCCGGACCACCGGGCGGGCACTCTCCGGCAGATCCGACTACATCGCGATCCGCATACCGGAACACCTGTTTGGCTCCGGGCAGGGTCTGCTTGTCGGGCGAGTATTTGGCTACGAGACGCTTTACCCCACGCGACTCGAGTTCCACGAGCTTGTAGACAGCACCGAGGGCTGGGGCATCGTATGACGTTGCCAACTCGGTACCGACGCCGAATACGTCAATCGGCGCGCCTGCGTCGAGGAGCGCGGTTATACGCTGCTCGTTGAGATCGCTCGTCGCCATGATTCTCGCGTCCGGGAAACCCGTGTCATCGAGCACCCGACGGACCTCATGAGCGAGGACATTGAGGTCGCCGCTGTCCAGCCTCACACCCCACATCGGTGGCCCCAGCGCCGCTGCTCTGCGAGCGCCTGCGACCGTATCGAAGCTGTCGATCAGGTATACCGTGCCCGTCCCGAGCAGGCGCTGCAGTGCGGCGAACGCTTCTGTCTCGTCGTTGAAGGCCAGGACCCAGGAATGCGCTGATGTTCCGAACACTGGAATTGCGAAGCGCTGGCCCGCTGCCACATTGCTGGTACCGGCGCATCCGCCGATGAATGCCGCACGTGCGCCGAGCAAACCGGCTTCAGGCCCGTGTGCACGCCGCGACCCGAACTCCACAACGGCACGGCCACGGGCTGCCGTCACGACATGGGATGCCTTGGCCGCAATCATCGACTGGAATGCGAGTGTGGACAGCAGATAGGTTTCGACGATCTGCCCTTCGACAATGGGCGCGTGCACGGTTGCGATCGGCTCGCCCGCGAGAAAAGGTGTTCCTTCGGGCATTGCGAACAGGTCGCCCGTGAACCGAAATTCCAACAGGAAATCCCAAAAATCCTGCTGGACGTTACTGAACTGCGGCAGCCCGCAGAGGTACGTTATCTCATCAGGTCGAAATCGGACTTCGGTCAGATACTCGACGGCCTGCTGAAGGCCGGCTGCGATCAGGTATTCCCGCCCTTTCGGCAGCCGCCGTACGAAGAGTTCAAACACCGCTCGCTCGCCAGTCTTGCCGCTTGCAAAATAGCCCGCGGCCATGGTGAGCTGATAAAGGTCGGTCAGCAGCGCCGTCATTTCGGCGGGGCTGCAGCCGACGGCTGAGCCGCCTTCACGTCAACAGTTGTCTTTCGAAGCTCTTCAACCGCATTCGCGTCGAGCTTGTACACAGCAGGCTCGCCTTCTCGCTGTGCCAATCCGTTCCTGCCGATTAGCACCTTCTCAGTTTTCTTGCCGTCGCCTGCGGTCACAGCGATCTCGAGGTCCGCAGGAGCCACGGAGCCTTCGGCAAATGCCGCTGACGATAGGTCACGAAGCTTGTCGATCAACGACTGCACGCCTGTCGCGTCCATCTGCTTGCCGTTTGACCACCACTTCTCTCCACCCTTCACGAAAGAGTGCTGCTGGGTTCCAACGCGAATCTCGATCTTCGATGGATCGCTGAAGCCGAAGTCGAACAACTTCTTGTTGCGCAGATCGTCGAGCCCTTTGCTTAGCGCCTCGCCCAGAGTGCTGTCGACCTTATACACCCCGGGTACAGCACTGCTTCTGGCGTAATACGCATCGCCGCTCTTCCGAAGTTCGAGCGTCTGACTACCTGCGGCATCGGCCAGAACTGCTGCGCTTGTGCGAGCGCCCGCCGCGAACTTCTTCGCTGCTTCTTCTGGATCTTCTGACAAATCCATTCGCGCTTCCTGCAGCTTGCGAACCAGTTCGTCAACGGCAAGATTGTCAGCGCGCAACTGACGAGGCCGCAGGATCTGCCATTCCTTCTGAGCATTACGACTGAGTTCCACAGTCGCTCCACGGGAGGTCAGTTCCACACGGCTGAGCTTGCCCGTGTCGGCAGTCACAAGCCGTTTGTCCCGCAGATCCTTCGCGTCTTTGTCGATGTTTGACTTGTTCTGACTCGGGAAGGTGAATACCTTCGGGCTTCCCTCGAGCTTCGCGTACACGGCGCCGCCCGTTGGTGTGTCATCTCCGATCAGCAGTGTATGCTTACCATTCACCGTCACCCGAGCCTGTGGGTCGCTCAATCCGAACTCCGCCAGGTTTGCAGGTTTCTCTTCGATTACGCGATCCTCCGTGAGCCCGGTGAAAGCAGACACAAGTCCGGCGACGGCATCGTTGTCAGCGCGCAGCGGTTCGGGCGCTGTAATCTGCCATCCATCCTTGCTGCGCTCGACCACTGTGCGCTGCTCAGATCCGCGCCGGGCGATCTCGACACGCCGGACCTCGTCATCCTTAACGGCAAACAGCTTAGATGTGCTTCCGGCAGGAGCTGCGGCTTTTTCGGCCTCCGTCCGATTCGACCACCAGACCAGGCCTCCAAGCACCGCCAGCACGATTAGTCCGGCGAGCAGTCCTCGTACCTGCATCGCCTGCTACCTCCGCTTCCACCAGACGCTCACACCAGCGCCGACAACAGCGAGCGGAATCAGGAGCACGCTGGTGTAGAAGATCATGTGCATCTGCTGGCGGGTGAGGGAGAGCCGACGGTCTTCGGGGTCCTTCGGACGGATGGAAATCAGATCCTCATCGGATGAGAGCCAGTTAAGCATGTTCATCATCAGGTCGCGGTTGCCGTTGAAGTTGATGATCCCGTTGCCAATCCAGGCCGACGATCCAGTCACTACGACCCGGCCCTGTGCATTGCCCTGTCCCGTGTTCCAGGTCACCGCGGCGCCGAGCGTAAAAGGCCCCTTCCTGCCGCTGGCAGGGTCAATTTCCGTGGCCGCCAGATTGGTCGTTGCGAAGCTGTTCTCACTGGTGCCAAAAAGCTTATCAGCGGTGGCTTTGCCGGCAGACTTCGCCTCTAGAGACCGCGCGAGAGGGAAGGCTGTAGCAACGCCGCGCATCTGGCCCACGATGGGATGACTTTCGTAGCTGGCGACCAGCGGAACAGCAGCGCTAAATCCAAAGACCTGCCCAACGCCGCTGATATCGAGCACCAGATCCCGGTTGGCGGTCACGCCCCAGGAGGCGAGCTGCGATACCAAAGCTTCGTTGGCAGCAACCGGTTCCTTGCCGCTCTGCAGCGGCGGATCGAGCAGGATCAGCGCACGCCCTCCTGCTTCCACGTAAGTTCGGATTGCGTTCACCGCCGGTGCTACGTAGTCGTAACGTGGGCCGCCGACCACCAGCACGGTGCAGTCCTTCGGAACCTCCGGCTTCTCGAGCAGGGAGATGCTGCGCGTCCGGTAGTTGTTGCGCTCGATCGTTTCCTTTGCGCGAGCATAGCCTTCCCGGCCGGTGTCGTCGAACGAGTGCTCGCCGCTACCCTGGACAGCGCACACGGTTCGCTGCCCGCCTTTCAGAGTGCGGATCAGCGCTCCTGTGATCTCTTCTTCGGTCAGCGACTTGGCTTCTTCGCGCCGTGAGCCGACCTGAACGAAGATCGTCCCTTCGGTGCGAATACCGGCGGCTCGAGCCTCCTGCGGCTTCCTGGCCGGATCAACGTAGTCTACGTGGAGCTTCGTGCTCTGGGTGTCATACCGGTCCAGCATATCCCTTGCGCGCGGAAACTCGGAACTACGGTCCCAATAGGAGATGCGGACGTCGTCCTTTAGACCTTTCACGACCTTTTCGGTCTGATCAGACAAACTGAAGCGCTTATTCGCAGTGGTATCGACGCTCTTGTTATGGCGGTTCGCAAGCCAGTTCAGCAATCCGAGTGCCGCCACCACGATCAGGATGTACAGGGTCACGTACGCCGTGAACCTGGTTTGACGTGCCGAGAGCCAGCTGGTGTTCATGCTACGCCCTCCACCTCAGAGACTCCATCGAACGCGCAGAGAGAAAGAGGCCAAAGAAAATCATGGTCGCGTAGAAGATAACGTCCTTCGAGTCGATGACTCCCTTGGCGAAAGGTTCGAAGTGCGATACCACGGAGACATACGCTACCACCTTTGCCCAGCCAGCCGTTTCGTAAGAGCTGACCCAGTCGAGGACCCAGAGCAGAAGGCAGATGCCGAAGGTTGCCACCCCGGCGATGATCTGGTTCTTCGTGGTGGTGGACAGGAACGTGCCGATGGCCAGCAGGCACCCTCCCTGCAGCAGCAGTCCGAGATAGCCGGTCAGGATCGGAGCCAGGTCCGGTTTGCCATATAAGAAGAGCAGCACCACATTGATCATCGAGAGCGCAAGAATCGCGGCGTACAGCGCTAGTGCCGCCAGCCACTTCCCGAGAATGACTTCGATGTCGCGAATGGGCGAGGTGGTGAGCAACTCAATGGTGCCGCGGGCCTTTTCTTCCGCAAACAGACGCATCGTAATCATCGGGATGATGAAAAGCCCGATCACGCTGACGTTCATCAGCATCGGCCGGACCACCCACTCGTTCACATCCATGGGAAAGCCGCGGCCCATCATCTGGCTTTCCAGTCCCCGAGCGACGAACATCGCGACATAGACGTAGAAGAAGTAGCCCGCGAGAAGCGCGAAGAAGGCCATGAGGCCGTAAGCAATGGGAGAGGCGAAGTAGCTTCGCAGCTCCTTGGAGAAGATCGCACCGACGTTCTTCATTTCTGCTCCTCCGACCTGGTGAGCTCAAGGAAGACCTCTTCCAGACTCACGGCGACGCCGCGCAATTCGTGCAACTCCCAGCCGCTTGTGATGACGGCCCGGGCGAGGTCGGATCGAACCTGCCGGCCCTGCAAGCTCTCCACCTGAAAGTGCAGGCGGTCCCCCGTTCCATCACGGTGCAGCACACGGCTAACCCCTGGCACCTGCTCGAGCCTCTGCTGCACGTCGCCTGCTGCCACGCCGTCGCCCGGAGCCACCTCGACCGCGATTGCCTCTGCACCGCGCAGGCGGTTTGTCAGGTTCTGCACCGTGTCGGTGGCGACTACCTTGCCCTTGCTGATGATGATGACGCGCTCGCAGATCTGCTCCACCTCGGGGAGGATGTGCGTACTCAGGATGATCGTATGATCGCCGGCGAGAGCTCGAATCAGGTCGCGAGTCTCATGAATCTGCTTCGGATCCAGCCCGGATGTCGGCTCATCGAGGATCAGAACATCCGGGTTGTGGATGATTGCCTGTGCCAGGCCAACGCGTTGCCGGTACCCTTTGGAAAGCTTGCCGATGAGCTTGGTACGGACATCGGCAACTGCACATCGCTCCATGGCGTCCGCGGCACGCTTCTTCAGTTCCGAGCCGGGCAGACCTTTAAGCTTCGCGACAAAGAGCAGGTACTCGCCTACTTCCATGTCGGGATACAACGGCGGCGTCTCAGGGAGGTAGCCGATTCGCTTCTTCACCTCCATAGGTGCGCGCAGAACATCAAAGCCCGCAACGTTGGCGCTGCCCGAAGTCGGCGGCAGAAAACAGGTCAGCACCCGCATCGTGGTGGTCTTCCCGGCACCGTTCGGGCCCAGGAAGCCAACGATCTGTCCTTTTTCTACCGCGAACGAAATGTTGTCAACAGCGACGTTGCGGGCATATCTCTTTGAGAGCCCATCAACCTGGATCATAAGGTCCGTTCGTTTTCAAGATAATGAGGCGTGCGGCGTCCGGTCAAGACCCTTAGGCACCAGCCGAGAGGCCCATGATGTGGAAGCCGGCATCGACGTAAACAATGTTGCCAGTAACCCCACGGCCGAGATCGCTGGCGAGGAAAACCGCGGTGTCAGCGACTTCAGCTGGATCTGTGTTCCGCCGCAGCGGAGCCACTGCCGCAACGCCGTCAAGCACCTTGCTGAAGTCCTTGATGCCTCGCGCTGAGGCCGTCTTGATGGGACCGGCCGAGATCGCGTTAACACGGATGTTGGACGCGCCAAGGTCCGCAGCCAGGTACCGCACCGCTGCTTCAAGTGCCGCTTTGGCAACGCCCATGACGTTGTAATTCTGTACGACGCGGACGGCGCCAAGGTAGGACAAGGTCAGGATCGACCCGCCTTCCGTCATCAGCGGCAGCAGGGCACGAGCCACGCAGACCAGAGAATAACTGCTGACCTCCTGGGCCAGCAGGTACCCGTCCCGCGACGTCTCGACAAAAGGCCGGCTTAGGTCTTCGCGATTCGCGAACGCAATGCTGTGGACCACGATGTCCACCTTGCCGGCACTTGTCCTCAGCGTCTCGACAAGGCTTTCCAACTGTTCCGGAACAGTGACGTCGCAGGGCAGGGTTGCAATCTCTCCGCCGAGCTCCGTAGCCAGTTGATCGGCGGTGCCTTTCTGCCGTTCCCCCTGATACGTGAGCACGACGCGGGCACCTTCCCTCACGAACGCCTGCGCGATGGAGAACGCGATGCTCCACCGGTTGGCGACGCCGAGGATCAGCGCTGTCTTACCCCTAAGTAAGTCGGCCATGAATCGCCCATTGTACCGCCGGTGCCGGCAGCTACTTCTTTTCGGAAGCGGCAGAATCTGCGCGCTTCAGCGTAAGAGGCAACGAGTTTCCCTGCTGTACCCACGCCCCCGTGATCTCAGTTTTCGGTTCGTTTAGCTTGCCCTTATAGCTGCCATTGACCAGCTTGACCTCGAAGCTCAGCTCCGAGCCACTGATGATGATAGCTGTCACGGGAATGCTCTGCCCACCCTGGTCAACGCTAACCAGCGTTGCCGAGGCGTTGCCCTTAGCGTCAGGTGCGATTGTCAGCACAACGCGCAGACTCGGACCACCGGTCTCCAGGGTTCCCTCCCAGCGGCCTTCAAACTCTTTGGTCAGCTTGCTGCTTTCGACAACCACCACCGGTTTCCCGTCCCCGGTACGCTTTACCTCAAACGGTGCCGATGCCTGGCCACCGCTGATTGTGCCCTTGATGGACTTTGCCGCTGGATCGAACTTGCCCTCAAAACGCGGAGGGTTGGGAGCGTCAACGGTGAACGAGACCGAATCCGTACCCGCCTTGATTTCCTTTAGGGGGACCTCACGAGGGCCCGGCACGATCGTGATATGCCCAGCCCAGGCCTTGCCGGCATCCTGGTACAGGTCGAAGGTAACGTCCAGTTCGCGATTGGGTGCCTGAAGCTTACCCTCATAATGGCCAGCGAGCGCTGCATCCTGCGCGCATGCGGCAAACACCGACAGGAAGCAGCAAATAGCCGCCCGGGACAGGAATGTCATCACCTTAGTGTCTCGCATAAAGCGCTCATTGAGATTTCCCCTGTCCCGACGGCACTACATGTTCGAAGTGAAACTGGCGTTTGCAGCAGGCATCGCAGCCCTGACGGCCGCAGTCTGCACTGCGGGTGCTCCTGAAACTGTGCCCGGCTACTTCGTCCAGACGGGTTCGCAGTGGCGGGGGCAAGGCAGTCGTGTGCCCGTCAGCATCTCGGGGTCAGCCGTTCAGATTGGCGCGGCCATTTTGTCTCACGAAGGTGCACAGGACCGCATGCCGGCCCCTGAGATCACCGGTGCGGCACGCTGGTACGGACACGGCGAGGCGAAGATGACCCGCCTTGCGGTAAGGCTGCGCTGGCGCTACCTGTATCCGGGTATCGACCTGTTGATGCGGTTCGAAGGCGGCAGCCTCAAGTCGGATTACCTCGTCGAGCCGGGTGCCGATCCGGCAGCCATTCGAATTCGGATCGAAGGCCCTGAAGCACCGGTGCTGGATGCCGGAGATCTGCTGCTCGGCGAACACCGGCAGGCGGCGCCCGTCGCCTGGCAGGATCATCCCGACGGCCGCCGGATCTCCGTACAAGCTGCATGGAAGCTGGAAGGATCGGTCGCAGGGTTCAGGATCGGTCCCCATGATCCGACGCTGCCACTTGTTATCGACCCGTATACGATCGCATTCGCAAAGTGGCTGGGCGGGAGCGCACTCGACACCATTCGTGCGATCACACGTGACTCTGCGGGCAACGTGTACGTCGGTGGCGTCACGGAGTCAGCCGACTTCCCCAGCGGATCGCTTCGCCCTCGCGACATCGGCGCAGAAGCTTTCGTCATCAAACTCGACGCAGCCAATAACATCGTTTGGGCAACATGGCTCGGCGGGTACGCTCATGATGAAGTCACAGCCGTCGCAGCCCACCATGCCGGCGGTGTTGTGGTGGGAGGGTACACTTCATCCCCGGATTTTCCAACTGCAAACGCGGCGTGGCCCAGCTGGCGTGGAGGTTCGACCGACGCTTTTGCAATCCGCCTTGACTCGGCAGGAGCGCTCGTATTCAGCACTTTTCTGGGTGGGGCAGGCACGGATAAGGCCTGGGGTGTGGCAGTCCCGGCGGGGCAAGCTTTGTGGGTGGTCGGGGAAACGGATTCGGGGGACTTCCCCTCACTCGGTGAAATCAGCGGAGCGGCGCGAGGAGGAACGGAGGCGTTCGCTACGCGTCTGAGTGTCCATGGATCTCCATTGTCCTCGACAAAGCTGGGAGGCAGTGGAGCCGATCGCGCATATGCCGCCGCGACGGACGCCGCAAGCGAGCTGTACATTACCGGCACGACCGAGTCGGTGGACTTTCCCGTCGTAGCTCCGTTCCAGGCGGCTTCGGCCGGAGCCCCCGACGCGTTCGTGGCCAAACTTGCGTGGGACGGCTCCGTCCTGCGTTACAGCTCGTACCTCGGCGGACCTCCCCGGGAAACCGCATTGCCGGAGGAGGGCAGTGCGATTGCGGTCGACGGTTCCGGGGCGGCATGGGTGGGCGGCACTACAGCGTCATTCGCGTTTCCTCGTGTTGCCGCGCTCCAGCAAACGTTTGGGGGCGGTGTCACCGATGCATTTATAGCAAGGGTCGCTCCGGGAGGAACCTCCCTCCTGTTCAGTACATACATCGGTGGAAACGGAACAGACCAGGCTGCCGCTGTCGCATTGGGTAGCGATGCTGTTTGGATCGCCGGTTCGACCACGTCGACTGATCTTCCGGTGACCGCACAAGCTCAGTCGGGATCAGGTTCCTCGTGGGACGGCTTTGTTGCGGCTTACAGCCACGGATCGAACTCACGCGTCTATTCGGGCTATCTCGGCGGATCAGGGTCTGACACGATTACCGCTGCCGCGGCTTCCGGAACCTCGCTGTTCCTGGCCGGGAACAGCTCGTCAGTCGCGTTGCTGTCAACCGGTTCACCGCGCGGCCTGATCGACGGCTATATAGCCCGGCTGGATACACTACCGTCGGCTGTCCAGATCACGCCCTCAGTAACTTCGGGTCGATACGGAGTCGCTGGCGCGGGGTGTGAGCCGGGAACCTACTCGGGTACACGTGTATTCACCTGGGCCCATAACGCAACGTGCACGGTCACGGTCCCCACACCACAAGCCACAGGCGGCACAAGACTGAACTTCACGGGGTGGTCTGACGGCGCGACCCAGAATCCCAGAACAATTTCCGTCAACTCGACCTCGGCGCAGTTCTTTCCAAACTTTTCCGTAGAACAGCAGCTCACGATGGCCGTTGCACCAGCAGGTGCGGGAACTAGCGCGTCTTCTCCGAGTCCGGCCGGAGGCTGGTATCCGCAGGGCAGCACGGTCACCCTCACTGCGCAGCCGGCCTCCGGCTACCGCTTCAGCAACTGGTCAGGGTCGACGGCGTCCAGTTCCGGCACCGTCTCATTCGCAATCACCAGCGCAGGAGCTGTGACGGCGAACTTCGCGTGTGCGTACACGCTCACGTCAGGTACGGCGGTTAGCGCCGCCCAGGCAGGGGGTAGTTATACGATCAACGTTTCAACGGGAGCCGGATGCGCGTGGACGGCGAGCGGTGCATCATGGGTGACCATCAGCAGCGGAACGGCCGGCACAGGAAACGGATCAGTCACGATAGCGGTGGCCGCAAACTCAGGGCCCTCCAGGTCGGTGGCGATCAACGTGGCGGGTCAGGTCGTTACGGTCACCCAGAATACGACTGCATCGTATGCCACCAGTATCGAAGGCGTTGCGTGGACGGTGACGGGATCGGGATGCCAGCCGGGCTCTTACGCAGGAACGAAAACCCTCACATGGACCGCAGGCTCCTCATGCACCGTGGCTATGAGCAACAGCGTTGCGACGGATACCCGGACGGTGTTCGTTCAGTGGCAAGACGGATCCACTGCGTCTTCGCGGGTCTTCGTTGCATCCAGCTCGGCTACTTATAAGGCCACATACAAAACCGAACACCGCGTGCAGGCGGCGGCAGGTCCTGGCGGTTCGGTCACTCCGGCAGGAACCAGCTGGCATGTCGCGGGTTCAACGGCAACCATCACTGCTGTTCCAGTTTCCGGGTATCGGTTTGCCGGGTGGACGGGATCCATAACCGCTCAGGCAAACCCGCTCTCGATGGCAGTAACAGGGCCTTTGACCGTAAGCGCCAGTTTTGCGGCCGATGTTGTACCAGTCACGATCGACGGCGTGAGTTGGACGACTTCCGGAGCGGGTTGTTCGGCGGGCAGCTATGCCGGTAAACAGACGCTGAACTGGGTTCGCAACGCCGCCTGCACAGTTGCCATGAACGCGGCTACAGCAGGTGAGACCAGACAGGCTTTCACTAAGTGGCTGGACGGTCCGACCACCAGCACACGTATAATCACCGCCACACCGGGTGCGGCTTATTCGGCAACCTATCGCACCGAGTATCGGGTACTTGTGTCGTTGAGCACTGGAGGTTCGGCGACTCCCACGGAGAGCTGGCACGTTCCTGGCGCCACGGTCACTCTGTCCGCCACAGCCCAGCCCGGTTACAGGTTCCGCAGATGGCTTGGGGCGCTGAACACGGTCGCCAATCCGGTTCAGGTTCAGGTCGATGCACCCCAGAGTATCCTGGCGGC
>DASQEG010000923.1:0-4061 GCA_035633775.1 Bryobacteraceae bacterium | reverse complement strand
GCTGTCGCATACCAGGTCGCTCAACTCCAGTGTGCCCGATCTCAGGCCGGCAGAGATGGTGGCACCGTGCGTACTGGCAGACCTCGTTCGGGCAACGTAAAGCAGAAGGTCGCACCGGCACCCGGCTGCGACTCGACCCAGATCCGTCCCCCATGACGTTCAACCACTCGCCGGCACACCGCAAGGCCCATTCCCGTGCCGGGGATGCTGGCCCCGTGCAAACGACGCAGCGGAGCAAAGATGGTGTCGTGGTACACCGGATCGATTCCCATTCCGTTGTCAGCCACCGTGACGAGCCACTCGCGGTTCCTCTTTGCGGCATCAACCCGAACGACAGGCGGCGTCTCGGGTTTCCGATACTTTACTGCATTCGCAATGAGATTCTGCATCAGCTGCTGCAGCAGGACGCGGTCAGCTCGAACCGTTGGCAGCGAACCGAACACTACGTTGGCCTGTGCTTGTTGGATATCCGGCTGCAGCACCGCGAGCACGGCGTCAAGTACGCTCCCCAGAGGAACATCCTGCAGGTCCACGGGATCCTGACCCGCCATCGCGTATCGCAGGAGTGTCTCGACGAGCTGCTGCATGCTGGACGCAGCTCCCTGAATGGCCGCAATGTACTCATCCGCGGTGTGGTCAAGCTTGCCACGATAACCTCGTGCGAGCAGTTCCGTGAAGCACATGATCGTGCGAATGGGTGCTTGCACGTCGTGGCTGACGACATGCGAGAACTGCGTCAGTTCTTCGTTCGACCTCTGCAGTTCCTGCAAGAGCCGCCGCCACTCAGTGACGTCACGAACGACCCGAACTAAACGAACCGGTTCGCCATGCTCATAGTACACACGGCCTGCACCGTGGAGCCATCGCACCTCGCCATCCCCGCGGAGGATACGGAACTCGCAATCAATACGTCCGTCAGCGAGCGCGCCCTCCATCGTCGCTTTCATCTCCTCCCGGTCGTCCGGGTGCACGAGACAGAGCCATTCCTCAAACGTGTAGGACCTCTGCTGGGCCTGCTCACCGAACAATCGATAGTGCTCCGTTGACCTTACGATTCGGTTCTGGCGAATGTCCCAGTCCCAAACGCCAAACTCTGCACCTTCTTCGGCGAGCCGGAACCGTTCTTCGCTGCCCTGCAGTGCTTGTTCTGCCCTTTTTCGTTCCGTGGCATCCTTCATCAGCTTGGCGAAGCCCAAAAGTGTTCCGTCGTCGCTTCGCAAGGCCTGCAGCATACCGTCGACAAAGAGAAGACTGCCGTCTTTCCGAACGTGCCACCGCACGTCACTGGCGTCCCCGTTCCGAATTGCGGTCTCCAGTTCCTTCCGGTCCTCACCGCGCTCCCGGTCGTCTTGTGTAAAGATCATGGAACCTGACTGGCCCACCCACTCAGAGGGTGAATAACCCAACAGGTGCTCCACTCCCGGATTCCAGGAGGCGATTCTGCCGTCCACGTCCAGCAGGAAGACGACCGCCTGTCGCAGTTGAGAGACGAGTAGCGCGTACAGTGCGGGGAGATCGTTACTCTCCGGGCGATCGCTGCGAATGCTCTGCATGGTCAGTTCTCGGCTACAGCCGCAATTATCATGACGCACTTCCGGGTGCACCTGTAGTCGTGCGGCTCAACGGAGTCGACGCTCTAAGGAGTATCGTCGGCCACGCGAAGGGCGAAGAAGAACGTCGAGCCTTCGCCGGGCCGTCCCTCGGCCCACATACGGCCGCTGTATCGCTCTACGATTCGCTGGCAAATTGCGAGCCCCAGGCCGGTGCCCGGGTACGCGTCTTTATGCAGACGCTTAAAAAGCCCAAAAATGCGCTCGGCGTATCGTTGATCGAAACCGATTCCGTTATCGCGCAGGGAGATGATCCATTCATCATTGGCCTGTGTGGAAGAAATTCGAATCACCGGATCGACCTCAGGCTTCCGGTACTTCAACGCATTTGACAGCAGGTTTTGGAAGACGTGCGCAAGCTGATTCGTATCGCCGAAGACGACGGGGAGTAAATCTTCGACGACGATTTCAGCCTTAGCCTCCTCGATCCGCTCCCGCAAAACGCTTGTAGCCTCAACGAGCGCGGCCGACAAGTCCGCTGCGCCGGCTGCCGGCAGTGTGTCCGCATGCACCGCGCGTGAGAACTCGAGCAGATCCTCGATAAGTCCCTGCATGCCTTTCACACCATGCGAAATGAATTTTGCATAAAGGTGCGCGTCCGGGTGGTCCGGCACGAATCGGCGGAGCAACTGCTGCGTGTAGACGTTCACCATTCTCAACGGCTCCTGCAGGTCATGGCTGGCGACGAAGGCGAACTCCTCCAGTTCACGGTTGGTGCGCGCCAGTTCTCTGTTCGACTCCTGCAGCGAATGCGTCAAACGCCGCGCCTCCACGGCGGCGGATCCCATCTCCGCAAGCTGGACCAGAATGGCCTGGTCTGACTCGGTGAAGTCCCCCTCGTATTTGTCCGAGAGCTGGATGAGCCCAAGGTTGTGCCCTTCGTGAGCTTTCAGCGGCACGCCCAGCCAGCCGCGCATTGGTGGATGGTGCTTTGCGTGCTCGCCGAAGCTCTTCCACTCGGGGTCGTTCTCAAGCTCCTGCTGCGTCATGCGCATCGGTTGACTCATCCTGCAAAGCAGAGCATAGATCCCACTGCCGTCCGGCTCCTGCTCGTAGTCATGCAAGGCGGTGTACTTTTCCGAGAGCGAAACGTGATTGACGGCCTGTGCCCAGTTGTCGCCGGCGAGGAGGGTTACCCGCGCACGGTGCGCGCCGACAAGTAGGCGGGCGTGCTCCGTGATAACGCGGAGTACATCCTTCACGGTACCTGCTGCCGCAATCTCGAGGGCGGCCTCGGCGAGCCCTTTCAGTTGCTGCTCAACCCGCTTTCGTTCGCTGATATCAAGGATGAATTCCACACCCTCGCGTTCACTGATCATTCTGGGTGCGAACAGTCCCCACCAGCGCGAGCCGTCCGGGCGCACATACTCCTTTTCATACGGCGTAGCCGTGCCGATCGTCGAAAGCTGATCTACGGTCCGCACGCTTACAGGGGCCCAGTCCGCGGGCGTGAGCCGGTCCCATCGCAACGGCCCGCGTTCCATCTCGTCGCGAGTGTACCCGGACATGCGAAGAAATGCCTCGTTCGCCCGCGTGATGGTCCCATCCAGATTGAAGAACATGATCGCGACGGTGTCGATCTCCATCCCGCGCCGAAGCCGTTCCTCACTTTCACGCAGCGCCGCTTCTGCGCGGGCCCTCTCGATGCGCGGAAACGTGCGGTTTGCGAGTTCCTGCACGAACTCAATCTCATCCGCACGCCAGCGGCGCGGGAGTGTGTGGCTGACCCCGAGGTGCGCGTGCCATCTACCCTCGCTGCGGAACGGCACGGTCAGGAACGACCGAACATCGTATGCGGCATAAGCCGCGGCGTTGGTGCGAGGATCCGCCCGGGTATCCTCGACGGCAAACGCCCGACCCGCACGACAGGCCTCCTGAAAATCGTTTGTCAGAAAATCGGCCAGCCGGTATCTCTGACGCAAACTGGAGTCGTCCGACTCGTTCCAGGTGTATTCGATAGTCGAGTAGGTCTCGGTTGCATCCACTTCGCAGAAACTGCAGCTGTTCACACCCAGAAACTTGCCAATTCGCGACCCAACTACCTGCATGATTTCGTTCGGATCGGTCAGCCGGGCAAGGTCGTCCTGAGCATCGGCCAGAAGCGCGAGTTGCACTTCCCGGCGATTGCGCTCGGTAATGTCGATGCACGAACCGATATAACCTGTGAAGCGTCCGTCCTGGCCGAATCGGGGTGTGCCATGGTCCAGAACCCAGCGCCACTCGTCGTCATGACGCCGCAGGCGGTAGTCCATCTGAAATGGTTCGCGTTTGTCAAAAGCGCGAATGTAAGTATCGAGGCACCGCTGCAGGTCGTCAGGGTGCACACGGTCCGTCCACCCGAAACCGTGCTCCTGCTCTGCCGTCCGGCCCGTGAATTCAAGCCAGGGGCGGTTAAACCAGATGCATTGTTTCGTTGTGTCTGCCATCCAGATCAGCACCGGCGCAGAGTCC
>DASQEG010000922.1:0-14096 GCA_035633775.1 Bryobacteraceae bacterium | reverse complement strand
GCGGCAGCCCTTACGGCGAGCACATCGCTCGGGGAAGTGCCGCGGCCTCAGGTATCAACTGTCCGGTTGAAGGTTAGCTCGTAAGTGCGGCGACCGGCTCAGGCTCCTCCTGAAGGAGATCCAGAAAAGCCTGTGCCGCTCGCGTAAAGACCTTGCGCTTACGATAAACAATACCCAGCGGCCGGGACAGGCCCTCGCCGGAGAGGGGAATCGCGGCAAGCCGACCCATAGCGAGTTCCGCCTGGAGGAGGCGCTTCGGCAGAATGGAGACACCGGAGCCAAGCGACACGGCCTCCTTGATCATCTGCAGGTTGTCGAAGTGCATCGAGACCTCGACCTCAACACCAGCCGTTCGCAAATACCTCCCTATGTCGCGCGCGATCGGCAGGTCAGCATCGAACGCAATAAACTGCACGCCCTCGAGATCGTGTGCGTCCACAGATGGCGCTCCTGCCAGTGGATGCTCGGCCGCCACTACCAGCACCATCTGCTCCTCACGCCAGGGCACCACCGCGACCTCACGGCTGGCTTCGGGGTAGCTTACGAGGCCGAGATCGACCTGATCGTGTTCCACTGCTTCGTAAACCTTTTCCGGTCGCAGATAGTCGACCGAAAGAAGCACGCCAGGCATCCTACGATGGAGTTTTTCCTCCAGCCGGGTCATCTCGGAGAGGCCAACGGAGTAGATTGCCGCCACACGAACGCTGCATTCCACCGCGGCCAGGGCGGCCTGAAGCTCGTCATAACGGCTGAGGACGTCTCGGCAGAAATCCGCATACAGCTTGCCCTCGGGCGTGAGCGACACCGGCCGCGTGGTCCGGTCCAGCAGCCTCACCTTCATTGACCGTTCAAGCTCGTTGATGCTCTGACTGGCGGCGGAAGGTGTGATTCCAACCGCCTCGGCACCTTTGGAAACGCTACGCGTAAGAGCGATTTCGCGGAACAACTTCAGGGGGTCCGTGTACACCTCTGGCCAGTATACCTTAAGCGGTACTTAATAAGCGAACACCAGAGATTCAGCGGTTCTTAAGCTAAGGCTTGGACGCTAGTAGGCAGCCGTACTACCTGGAACCAGAACCGCTGGCACGAGCGAATCATGTCGATGTACTTGTCGAAGTCGGAGGGTTTGTGGATGTAACAGTTCGCCTGCAGGTCGTATGCTCGCTGGACGTCGAGGGATGCTTCCGAAGTAGTAAGGATGATGACCGGAATACGTTTGAGAACCGGATCGGTCTTAATCTCAGCAAGAACCTGCCGGCCGTCCTTCCGCGGAAGATTGAGATCGAGAAAGATCACCGCCGGAGGCGACCCGGGCTGGCGCAGGTACTCCATGGCCTTCTCGCCGTCTTCCACGACGGCCAGTCTGGTATGGAAACCGATCGCTTTCAGAACCTCTTTCATCAGCCGTACGTCCCCCGGGTTGTCCTCTACCAGGAGAATGTGCGGTAGTTCGCGACTATGCGGTTGCTCGGTTTGGTGCGCTGGCAGGCGAGAACGTAGTTTGTAGGCCGTGTTTAGTGTAGCGCAGAACCCTGGTGTTACCCCCAAAAGCGTATATCCGATTGCCTAAGGGATGGTACTCGACGGGTCTTAGATGGGGAGACCGCGTGTAACGCTTCCCAGGAAATCCCACCTAGGATAGAATACAATCTCATAGGAACTCGTGTACTGCAGTACTAGTACCTTGGTCCGGTAACCCGCAACGTTGAGCGGGAACTCTGGAGGAGAGATGGCTTCCTCACCAGCCACCTACGGGAATCTCGAGCAGCAGCGCCGCATTCGCGGTGTGTCCCTGCAGGACATAGCCGCTTTCACAAAAATCAGCATGGTCTTTCTTGAGGCCATCGAACGGCAGCAGTTCGCCACGCTACCCGGCGGTGTGTTCAACCGCAGCTACCTGCGGCAGTACGCTGCTGCTGCAGGAGTGCCGGAAGACCAGGTTCTCGAGCCTTATGAGGCTTGGGAGCGCGAACGGGCGCAGGCGGCCGAGCCGGCTGCGGTCCCACCGCGGCGACCCTTTGGACTCCGGTCCATTGCTTCGTCGCTGTTCGCTGCGGTGGACGTACTTTACTAATCAGGTCCGGCCGATACAGCGGGACCCGATCTGCGGGAGCACTGAGACACCGCACTGCTTCATTGTCAGTTCGAGCTCCGCGCGCATAAGCATGATCGCTCGCTCGACTCCCTGCTGACCGAATCCGGCGAGCGCCCAAACGTACGGACGCCCGATCAGGATTGCCTTTGCTCCCAGAGCCAGTGCCTTGAAAACGTCTCCGCCGCGACGAAATCCTCCATCGATCAACACTGGAAGCCTTGAACCCACCGCCTCGACCACCTCGGGAAGGCAGTCGATCGTGCCTCGTCCGCTTTCGCCGGCCCGGCCTCCGTGATTGGAAACGATCAGGCCGTCCACACCAACATCGGCGCAGAGCCTGGCGTCTTCCGCCGTTTCGATCCCTTTAACCAGAAGCTTCATGGTGCTGAGGTTCCGCAAAACCTCGATGTGCTTCCAAGTCATTGCCGGGTTGACGGTCATGAGCTCGGTCGTATCGATCCCCTGAAACATGGATTTACGACGATAGAAATCAGCGCGCACTGTGCCGTGGCAGGACGTGCAGTCGCGTTTGTCAAGGCGTCGCATGCGGTCGAACGTCTCAGTCCGGCGGCCTGCCTGCGTGTCAACAGTCAGCACCAGCACCTCCGTGCCTGCCTGAGCCGCTCGGCGGACCAATTCCTCCGTAACGCTCCAGCGCGAGGAAGGGTACAGCTGGAACCATGCTGGTCGCCCGAGGATCTTATTCACGGTCGCCAGAGGCGTATTGGTTACGGTGGACAGGACTTGCAGCGTTCCTGTGGCCTTCGCCGCGTGGGCCGCTGCCGCCTCGGCCTGCGGGTGGAACGCCATCATGTTCCCTACCGGCGCGAGACCGATCGGACTTGGCCAGCGCTGGCCGAAGATTTCGACGTGCGTATCAACGGATGTGATGTCAATCAAGCGCCGTGGTCGCAGGTAGTACCGACTGAACGCTGTTCGGTTGGCGCGAAGTGTCGCATCGTCTTCCACGCCCGTTGCCAGATAGCCAAAGTGCGCCGACGGCAGCACTTTGCGCGCGACGGCTTCAAAGTCAAGCACATTGATTGCCTCGCCCGGAGCGGTGAGTACGGGCTCCTCCTGTGACCGAAGAGCCAGCGGGCTGGCGGCAAGCCAGCTTAGCAGTCGGCGGCGAGCGAGGGCGGACATGCGGGCAAGTCTATCTGAGACGCTCGCCCGCTTTCAACGTCAGGCGTATGTCAGGGCGCCACGGGAGCGCTGGAAGTCCTCGTACCGACCCTGGAAGTCGTGGATCCCGCCCTTATCGAAGTGCCAGATGCGCGTCGCGGTCTCGTCGATCAGATCATGATCGTGCGTCACCATCAGAATCGTTCCGTCATACTTCTGCAGAGCGATGTTGAGCGCGTTGATGGACTCGAGATCGAGATGGTTGGTCGGTTCATCGAGGATCAGCACGTTCGGCTTTTCCAGCATGAGCCGGCAGAAGACAAGTCGTGCCGCTTCGCCGCCCGAGAGTGCGTCAGTGATTTTCACGGCGTCATCACCGCTGAACAACATCTGACCCAGCACTCCACGGAGCTCAGCCTGTGAAGCTTCAGGATCGAAATCGTGAAGCCACTCAATCAGCGGCATACCGTTGCGAATGGTCTGGCGGAAGTCCTGCGAGAAGTATCCGACCGCCGCCTCATGTCCCCACGTCACGGTACCGCCTTCAATAGGGAAGGAGCGGTCGGCGTCGTCGACGGTTCCGGGTGCATTCCGAAGCAGCGAGCGCAGCATCGTGGTCTTGCCCGCACCGTTGCGGCCAATCAGTGCAACCTTCTCACCTCTGCTTACGTTGGCCGTAAAGTTCCGAATTACCTGCTCGTCTTCGTAAGACTTCGAAAGCTCTTTGATCTGGAGAAGGTGCTTGCCCGAGGGCCGCTTCATCGAGAAGCGGATGAAGGGACGCTGGATGTTCGACTTCGCCAGGTCCGAACTCTGGAGCCGCTCCACTTCCTTCTTACGCGATGTGACCTGTGACGATCGGGTGCCGGCGCCAAAGCGCGCAATAAACTCGTTCAGCTGAGCGATCTTCTTCTCGCGCTGTGCATTCTCTGCCTCAACACGGGACCGAATCTGCGTCTTTGCGAGCACCATGTCGTCGTAGCCGCCGGTGTACATGATCACCGTCTGGTAGTCGATGTCGGCGACGTGAGTGGACACTTCGTTGAGGAAGTGGCGGTCGTGCGAGATGACGATCAGGCAGCCGTTGTAGCGCAGCAGGTGATCCTGAAGCCAGTGCACCGAGTCAAGATCGAGGTGGTTCGTGGGCTCGTCCAGCAGCAGCACACTTGGGTTGCCGAAAAGTGCCTGAGCCAGCAGCACACGAACCTTCTGTCCGCCCTGCAACTCGCTCATCCGGCGCTCATGCAACTCTTCGGGTATGTCGAGGCCATCGAGCAGAACGGCCGCATCGCTCTCGGCCTCGTAGCCGCCTTCCTCACCTACGATGCCTTCCAACTCGCCCAGCCGCATGCCGTCGTCGTCAGTGAGCTCGGACGGATCTTTGGAGTACAGTTCCTCGCGCTCCTGCAGTGCCGACCAGAGCGGGCCGTTGCCCATGATGACGGTGTCGATCACCCTGTGCTCGTCAAACGCGAACTGATCCTGCTTCAGCACGCCCATTTTCCTCGGGCGCGTGACCGATCCCTTCTCCGGTTCGATCTCGCCCGTCAGGATCTTCATCAGTGTCGATTTGCCTGCGCCGTTCGGTCCGGAGATGGCGTAACGGCGGCCGGCCATGAAATTCGTAGTGACATCCTCGAAGAGGATACGCGCGCCGTAGCGCATAGTGATGTTGTTCAACGAAAGCAAGGGCGATCAGATCCTGTACAGGGGTATTGAAGCCGCAGCGTAGCGGGCGTGCTAAGTACTACAGAGTTAGTATAACAGTTCCTGCGCGTTTTATCGGCGCTCCAGCAGGTAGACGCAGTCCTCGAGGCGAGCCTTGCCGCCGTCCGATACGGCAAATTGGCGCGACACCCACGCACCTCGATGCTGCACAACGTTCCACAGCGAGCTGCCCGCGTACTGTCCGTCTTTTCGGAGGGCGTAGAAGTTGATGTCGAACTTGCCGAGGCGCGTCCGGTCGTCGTGGTAGTTCCGAACAATGCGGTTCAGCGCGTCGAGGCAGGCATCCTTCGGACTCATGCCGTGACGCATGTTTTCGACGATCGTGTGCGCTCCGGCGATCCGGATGTTTTCTTCACCGCGTCCCGTCGAACCAGCTGCACCGACGTCAGGATCGACGAAAAGCCCGGCACCGATAATGGGCGAATCTCCGACGCGTCCTGCAAGCTTCCACGACAGGCCGCTGGTGGTCGTAACTCCCGACATCTCACCCTTGCGGTTGAGCGTGAGGCAGTTGATGGTCCCCGTAACCGGATGACGAGCGACAGCGCGCGCCCACTCCAGCGTTTCGCGGCTGGTGTCGGGGAACTGGTGAACCAGCGCTGCGGCTCTGGGCGCTCCTGCAGGTGCGTCAAGCCCGTCCGTCCAGGTGTTCTGCCCTCCGGAATCCCGCAGCGACTGCTTCCAGACCATCCAGGCCAGACGCGATTTTTCGGTCAGCAGGTTCTCTTCTTTAAATCCCCATGCTCGGGCGAACTCGAGCGCGCCCTGGCCAACGAGCATGATGTGATCCGTCTGCTCCATGACCAGCTTCGCTACGCGCGAGGCGTAACGTACGTTGCGGAGCGCCGCCACGGAGCCCGCACGACGAGTTGGGCCGTGCATCACTGAGGCATCGAGCTCAACGACACCATCCTCGTTCGGGAGCCCGCCATACCCAACGGAACTGTCCTCCGGGTCGTCCTCGTTGATGTTGACGCCGGCGATCGCAGCGTCCAGAGTGTCGCCCCCGGCGCGCATCACGGCAACAGCCTTGTCGCACGCGCGTACGCCATTCGAACTGGCGATGACGACTTCACGAGCGGGTGGCCTCTGGGCGGCCGCCTGCATCGCAGCCGATGTCACCAACCACCCGCGGCGAGTCATAGGCAGCCTTACTTCTGCTCTTTGCCCGTGATGACCCAAAGGTAGAAGCGGTGGCTGAGATAGGTATTCTCGTCCTGGCCTTCGACCTTGGATTCCTTGTCGGCCTTCCACTCACCCATATCGAAAGTGTTCGAGACCACGCGAGTTCCCGGCTTCAGATCGCTGAGCAGCTTGGGCTTCAGCTTCAGGTTGATGTTCGGCAGCAGGAAGAGGCTGACGACCGTCGCCTCCTTGATGTCGGCTTCGAACAGGTCCTGCTCGACGAAGCGCACCAGATTTTCTACACCGGCCTTTTTAGCGTTCTCCCTGGCTTCCTGAATGCGAACCGGATTGATGTCGATTCCTACACCGCGGGTGCCGTACTTCCTGGCAGCAGTGATGACAATCCGCCCGTCCCCGCAGCCCAGATCATAAAGCACGTCTGACTTCTTCACGTCCGCCAGCTTGAGCATCTCTTCGACGGCAGCGTCAGTCGTGGGCACATACGGCACGTCGGGGTCACGCTTCGGCTTCGCCGTCTGCGCGGCCAGCAGCGTCGAGGACAGCACGACTGCAAGGAAGCAGCGGCGGGTATTGTTCAGGGCCATGAGGGCGATTATACCCGTGGTGACAGCGGTGGTAGATGGGACCATGCCTGATCCAGGAGTTCTACTACGTGCATCACGGGCTGCCCATTCCCGTACCGCTCCACCCCCGAGCGCAACTGCAGCATGCAGCCAGGATTGGCCGTCGCGATTACGTCCGGCTTGACCAGATTGACATTCATCATCTTGCGGGTAAGGATCGAGGCCGCCATCTCGTCCTGCACGATGTTGTAGATGCCTGCGCTTCCGCAGCATATATCGGCGCCGGGCATCTCCACAAACTGGAGGCCCGGAATCGATCCAAGCAGTTTTCTCGGCGCCGTCCTCACCTTCTGACCGTGTGCCAGATGGCAGGAGTCCTGATACGTGACTCGCATGTTGACGGCCTGCATGGATGCGGAATCGACACCCAGCTCCGCGAGAAATTCATTCACATCCTTCATCAGCGCGGAGAAACGATGGGCGCGGTCGCTATACTGCGGATCGCGCTCGAGAAGCTCACCATACTCCTTCAGCGTTGAACCACAACCTGCTGCATTGGTGATGATTGCATCGAATCCCCCGTCCAGCAGCGCGTCGATGTTTCGCCGTGCCAGTGCTCGAGCGGAGTCAGCCTCCCCGGAGTGCACGTGAAGGGCACCGCAGCACGTCTGACCTTCGGGGATTGACACTTCACAGCCCGCCCGGCGGAGCACTCGCACGGTCGCTTCATTCAAGCGGGCAAAGAAGACGTTAGCCATGCAGCCGCCCAGGAAAGCCACTCGTTTTCGCTGGGTTCCGCCGGCGGGCAGAACCGCTCCGTACCACCGATAAAATTGAGGCATCTCGGCTGACGGTGCGATCGCCTCCGCCCGCCCCATTTTGCCCATCAGCTTCAGTAAACCCGACGAACGAACAATGCGCTGTAAACCCGATGCCTGATAAGCGAAAAGCGCCGCACCCGTGAATCGCAGCGCGGCTCGTGACGGCAGCAGCCCATCGAACACTGCCGAACGAAGCAGCCTGACATGCCACGGCCGCTCGATGTTGTGCTCGATGTGCGCTCGTGCCGCTTCCACCAGACGGCCGTACTGCACACCCGAAGGGCACGCCGACTCACAGCCCCGGCAGGCAAGACACAGATCGATATGCGTGATGTACTCAGGCGTGATCTCGACCTTGCCGGATGCTACCTGCACCATCTGGTAAATGCGGCCGCGAGGCGAATCGGTTTCCAGACCGAGCTCACGGTATGTAGGGCACGCGTTCAGGCAGAGTCCACAGTGAACGCATTTGTCCAGGTCCACCTGCTGCGGTGCGTCGCGGTGCGCTACAGGTTCAGATACGGCCATACAACCTCCCCCGGTTCAGCAAGCGACCGGGATCAAACAGTTTCTTGATCTTTTCCATCACAGCGAATCCGGACCCGGGTTGTGGCCACAGGTCCAGTTTGTCCTTCATCGCCTCAGGCGAGAACTCCACGGTGCCGGTCAGTCGCGAAGCGTTCCCTTCCGTATAGCTATAGACGACACCGGCACCCGCCCTGGCTACAGCGGGTCCCGAAGCTTGGGCCAGGACGCCGGGCAGCGCGGTAAGCGTACACGCGGTGCGGACCACGACTGCGTCGGCCGAGGCGGCCAGCATTGCAGGCGTGAACTCCCGCACTTTGAGCCATAATCGACTTTCCTCGTCTCCCTGCAACGTGTCGGTCGCGTCCGCGAGCTCCTTGGCGTACCTTCCGAGCACCGCATGTGTACCGCTGGCGCCTACAAGCAGAGTGGGCCGTTCCGGCAATCCCACACGAGCTGCCGCCGAGGCATTCAGCAAGTCCAGAGCGGCGGGTTGCAGCACCCCTCCAAGCACACGATCGCGCGCGGCGATTGCCTCCTGCAAAGAGCTGCACGAAAACAGAAACGTTCGCGTATGTTGCGGGGCGGGAGCCAGTTTGAAGTTCACTGATGCGATTGCGGCGAGCGTGCCGAACGAACCGATCATCAGCTTCGCCATGTCGAGGCCGGCAACGTTCTTTACGACATTTCCGCCTGACTGGATGAGCTTGCCTTCAAGTGTGGCGAAGGTCATGCCGATCACGACATCGCGGGCGCTGCCGTACAGATGTCTTCTTGGACCGCTGCTGTTGCTCGCCACGACGCCGCCGACGGTCGCTGAAGCGCTGAACGCAGGATCGAGCGGGATCATCTGGCCGTTCTCGGCGAGCAGAGCTGTAAGTTCGGACCACCGCATCCCCGCGCCAACGCTGATTGTCAGGTCGCGCGGATCGTACCCAATCACCTGGTTGAGCAGAGAGGTCGACACCTCGCAGGGGGCTGAAGCGATCGGGCCAGCCATGCGATCCTTGGTGCGCGCTCCGCTCAGGCGTACGGATTGGCTCGAGGCGGCAAGCTCTCGCATCGTGGCGGCGAGTTCCTCCGCGCTACGGGGGCGCAGGGTCTGCATTGGCCTTACCAATGTATCCTGCGCCGGGCACTGAGCTTCAAGCCTGAGCAGCGAAAGGCAGCGGGTTCTGCGAAGGTGTCGCAGTGCCGCGCTCAAGATCGAGCAGGGTCGTCTTCCGCCAGATACCTCCGCCGTACCCGCCCAGTTCCCCGTTTTTGTTGACCACTCGATGGCAGGGGATCACGATCGCCATCCGGTTCATGCCGTTGGCCCGAGCTACCGCGCGGACAGCAGCCGGATTGCCCGCTGCCACCGCCAGCTGCTCATAGGACCAGGTCTGTCCGTAGGGAATGGTCAGGAGCAGGCGCCACACCTGCTCCTGAAAAGGAGTACCTCGAACGTCAAGCGGAACGGTGAATTCGTGCAGTTCGCGCCGGAAGTAAGCTTCCAGCTCGCGGCGGATAGTGTCCAGGTGCGCGTGCTCGCCAGGGATCGCCATGCAGCCGAACCGCCGTCGTACGATCTCCATCTGGCGTTCCAGCATGCGCCGGTCAGTGAACTCGAGCAGGCAGAGACCCCGTTCGCTGGCACCGGCGATCATCGGCCCCACGGGTGTCTCGAGCCAGGCGGTCAGCACGCGCTCCCCGGTCTGGCGGCTTGCGCCGGGAGGCACACCGAACGTCCGCCCGTATGCTTCACGGAATCCGCTGTGGGACTCGTAGCCGCTTTCAAACACGGCATCATCGATGCTGGTTCCTTCCCGGATCTGCGTGAACGCTCCGGCGAGCCGGCGCGCACGGGCATAGGCGTGGAATGTCATCTTGAATCGGTCGAGGAAGTAGCGCCGAAGCCGCGCAGGGTCCACCCCCAGACCGCGAAGGTCGGAATCGTGCAAACGAGCTGACGGGTCCTTCTCCACAGCCTCGAGTATCGGCTGCACCCAGTCAGGTATCGACGTCCCCGTTTCGAGCGGCTTACAACGCTTGCACGGGCGGTAACCGGCGAAGAGTGCTTCTCGCGAACTGCTATAGAATTCGACGTTCTCCGGCAGCGGCTTTCGTGCACTGCAGGACGGACGACAAAAGATACCGGTTGTCTTCACTCCGGTGTAGAAGATGCCGTCGTACGACGCGTCTCCGGCGAGGAAGGCGCGCATCATCTCGCTGGCTTGGGGCTGCTGCTGGTGCTGCATGGGTCGATGTTACCGGGCAATGGCCCGCACGCTCCACCGAAGTTTGAACATGGAATTCCTACCAGAGGTGGTAACAGCCGTCCCGAGAGGACAGGTTCACCGGTATGCGAAACAGTTTCGACAGCAACTCTTCCTGCAGCACCTGCTCTTTCGGTCCGTCGGCCGCCACACGGCCATCGCTCATCAGAACCACGCGCTCAATCTCGGGGATAACATCGCTCAGGTGATGGGTGACCAGAATGATGCCAATACCCGACTGTGCAAGGCCACTCAGAATCTCACGCAGCTCATGCTGAGCGTAGACGTCGAGACTCGTCGACGGCTCATCCAGCAGGAGCGCTTTCGGTCGGTTTACCAAAGCCCGGCCGATGAGCACGCGTCTGGCCTCGCCGGAGGACATTTCTGTCATCATGCGGTCGCGGAGATGCGACGCATTGAGCTGCTGGAGCGCCCGCTCGCCTTCGCGAATCATCTCCGGCGTGACCTCATGATGCGGCCAGATGCCCACACTCGAAAAGTATCCCGAGACCACCAGTTCGAGGCCCGAAAAATCACGGGTACAGTTCGCCATCAGGTCATTCGAAACAACTCCGAGCGTCGATCGGAGGTCCCAAACGTTCCACCGTTCCCGGCCCATGAGTGTGAGTGAAGAGCCGGGGCGGGGAAGCGGGTAAATTTCGCGATTCACTACCTTAATGAGCGTTGACTTGCCGCATCCGTTCGGTCCAAGAAGGGCGACATGCTCACCCTGGCCGATGCGCAGATCGAGCTCGTGAAGGACCACGCGCTCGCCGCGCATCACCGAAACTTTGCGCATCTCCAGCAGGGCCACCGCTTCGGTTACGGGCGACAAACGTTGTCTCCGTTCGAGCGTGGCTGTTCGCTGAATGCCAGATGCTGGATCGTCGGCGGCTGCGTGGGCGCCAGCGTAAAGGTGACGTGCACAGGTCCATTTTCGCAGTCGATCCGGAAGGTTCCCCGGAGCAGATTTTCGGCCGCTACTTCGGACGTGCCAGTGCACTTGCCCCCTCGCGCCCGAAGCTTCGCTAACCCCGCCTTTCTCTGTTCGGCAGGCTCATCGAGCAGCAGGTTGTTAGCGGCCGCCTTACCCACGGCAGCCTCATCCCAGGTCTGCCAGAAGCTCTTGTAGATCGTGTCGCGGGTCATGGTCAGCACGGGGGACGGCGGCAGTTCACGGCTCTGCAGCGCCCCGGTCCGCTTCATCGCGTCGAGAGCCTGGTGGAGGGCGCCCGCCGGCCCTGCGTAGGTCAGGTTCGACATAGCAAACAGGCCGACACCGTGTTCCGGCAGCCAGAGCATGAAGGAACCGAATCCGGGAAGGCCGCCGCCATGCCCGACAATGTGCCGAAAGCGGCAGTCACGGGACACCCCAAGGCCGTAGCCGTACGCGCCGCTCACGACGGACAGGGGTGCCGTCCCAGTGGCGCTGCGCACCGTCAGGCCGCTCGATCTCCCCATCTCCTGCATCTCGCGCACGGAGCTTCGGCGGACCGGTCCTGTCTCGGCTTCGTCACGGGGCGGCCAGGCGGCGAGATGAAATGCCACGTACCGTGCCAGATCCTCGGCCGACGTCAGCAACCCGCCCATTGCACCGAAGGCGCCGTGTGGAAGCGGCTTCTCCTCTTCGTACTTGCGATCAGGTTTTCTGCGGTAGCCGATGGCTCGCAGCGCCGCCGGAACCTTAGCGGGTTCGAGGGCGCTGGCAGTCATGCCCAGAGGCTTTAGTATCTCGCGGTCGAGATACTCGGCGTAAGGCGTGCCGGAAGCGACACTGATGATGCGACCCAGGAGTGCGAAGCCATAGTTCGAATACTCAAACTGCAGCTCAGTCGGATTGGAGAACGGCACTCCTGCGTTGAGCCATGCATCCAGTGTCTCTTCGGAAATCCCGAGTTGCTGATCACCCCAGGGGTTGTCTTCGGGGAATCCCGCGCCATGCGTCAGAAGGTGCCGTACCCGAATGGGAGCGGCGTCCCTGGTTGCGAGCGGCATCCGCGAAAATTGCGGGATGAAGCGAGAGATAGGGTCCTCGAGAGAAAGCTTGCCCTCGTCGCGAAGCTTCAGCACGGCAAGCGCGGTGAAGCTTTTGGTCATTGAAGCGATACGAAAAACGGTCCGGGGCGTAACAGGAGTTTTGGCCTCCAGATTACTCTGTCCGAAAGCTCGCACGTGCGCCAGCTTGCCATCAATGACAATTCCGTAGACCAGACCGGGTGCTCCGCGCTCGGTATGCCAGCGCTCTAACGTCCGGTCGATTTCAGGAAAAGTTTCTGTCAGCTTCTGAAGTCGTTGAGGGTCCGAAAACTGCGGCACCGTCTGAGCATGGATGCCCGCGACGGCTGCCGCTACAACCAGAAATCGCATTTCAGGCCAGCATCGCACACTGGAGCTACTCCCATTCAATGCTGCTGACATCGAACTTCGCAGGCGGGTACTGCGGATTCAGAGCTTCCAGTGCTCCAGCGATGATGACCGAGGCTGCGGCATCGCGATAGTGGCGGTCGTCGGCGGGAATGATGTACCACGGGCACTGATCGGTATTGGTCGCCGTGATGACCTCATCGTATGCGCGGGCATAACCGTCCCAGAACTTTCGCTCGCTGAAGTCGGCCTCCGAGAGCTCCCAGTGCCGGTGCGGGTCATCGATGCGTTCCTGCAGACGCTTCCGCTGTTCGTCCTTGCTGATATGGAGAAAGACCTTCACGATCGAGATGCGCTGGTCGGCCAAAACAGATTCAAAGGCGCAGATCTGTCGGCACACCGCCGCCAGTTCGTTTTCATCGATCTCGCCGTGTGCCCGTGAGGCAATCATCGTGTCGTACCACGATCGGTTGAATACAACGATTTCGCCGCGCTCGGGAGCAGCGCGGTGGAAGCGCCAGAACATGTCATGCTTCTCTTCCACACCCCCGGCCTTCTTGAAGGCCACGGCGCGGCAAGCCTGGGGGTTGGTCAGGTTCAGCACGTCCCGGATGATTGGGTCTTTGCCGCCCGTATCCATCGACTGCAGGATCAACAGCAGGGATTGCTCACTCTCCGCGTACAGGACGTTCTGCAACTCGGCGATTCGCCGGCGATTGTGATCAAGAACGGACTGCTGGCGCTCGGGATCCAGCGAATGTGAATTGGCCGGGTCCTGCTCGCTCAAACGAAAGCCTGCTGTGGGAACGCGAAAAGTCTCCATCCTGTCCGTCAGACGCGACCGCGCAGGGATGCTCGTGCCTGGTGACCGTTAGCCAGTCAGAAGGTGGGGAGGTGCGATCGTCTGAGCTTGCGGGATTGGGGGAGGCGGCCGGTTAATCCGACCGCCTCAGAGAACGAGGATTACTTCGCAGCGCCGGCTGGCTTGGGAGCGGGGGTGCCGGCAGGCTTGGCGGGAGCGATGGTGGTTCCGGCAGGCTTGGCAGGAGCGGGTTTCGCAGCCGCAGGATTGGCGCCCGGTGCCGGTGCAGCTGAGGTCGCGGGAGCACCCGCAGCAGGCGCGTTCTTATCGTAAAGGGCAACGATATCCTGCGTGACATCGATGCTGTTGGACGCGAAGAGCACCGGAGTGTTCTGGGCACTCACATCGAGCACGACAGCAAAGTTGTTATCGCGGGCATACTTGTCGAGCACGGCGAGCATCTTGCCGCCAAGCTCATTCAGCAGTCGGCCCTGCTCCTGATCGAGCTCCGCTTGCGCGTCTTCCACCTGACGGTTGAAGTTCTTGGTCTTCTGATCGATCTCGCGCATGAGCGTCTGCTTCTGCTCATCGCTTCCGACACTGCTCATCTTGTTGAGCTTTTCGCGCAGTCCGTTGATCTCGGCCTGGAGCTTTTCCAGTTCCTTCTTT
>DASQEG010000921.1:0-9608 GCA_035633775.1 Bryobacteraceae bacterium | reverse complement strand
CTGCGGCTCATCGGGGAAATGTCCGTCGAGATTTGAATAGAGCAGAATACCCGTCATCCCAAGCTTGTTGAGGCAGCGATCCAGTTCCTTCTCCATTGCTGCTGCGGAGTTGAAGGGCAGAGTCGCCATGCCGAAGAAGCGCTTCGGATGCGAGCGGACGTTGTCCGCGATGAAGTCGTTCAAGAGCACCGCCATGGCAGGAGCTTCCGATCCGAACAACTCCGGTCCTGGATCGTTGATCGAGAGAGCAGCCATGGCGATGCCGGCCCGGTCCATATCGGCGAGCTTGGCTTTCGCATCTGTATGCGTCGGCATCAACTTGCGGTGCCACTCGCCGATGGCCATGAACCGGTCTGCGCCCTTGCGATAAACACGCGGCGAGCCGCTACGCTTCTCCAGCAAGCGGAGAAACTCCTCGGAGAAGAGATGGCTCTGACAATCAATCTTCGATGTGGAGCTTTGCGCCATAAGGGGCGCTGCAGCCGCCGTCTGCAATACCTGACGTCTGGTAGGCATCATACTTTCCGGGTCACCGGCTTAAGTCGACGAAGGCGAAAGAAGCGCTGGTCAAACAGTGGCGGCGTGGAACATACTAAGTGGTGATGCGAAACATACTGCTGATTGCCTGCGCCGGAATCGTGGGCGCAGCAACTGTCAAGGTGACCCGAAGCCCTGACGTGGTGGAAGTCACCATGGATGGTAAGCCCCTTACGGCATTCCATTACGGAGCGCGCTGGCACAAGCCGTTTGTCTATCCGTTGCAGACGCCTGGGGGAGTTCTGCTCTCCCGCGGATGGCCGGTTGAGGAACGACCCGGAGACAGTAAAGATCACCTTTGGCAGCGAGGCCTTTATTTCGGACACGGAGACATCAACGGCGTCGATTTTTGGCGCGAACTCGGACCTGAGAAGACCGGCAAGTTCGTTGTAAAGTCTGAGCCCACATGGCACGGGAATGTGCTCGCATCGGACGCCGACATGATCACGCCGCAGGGTAAGAAGCTGGGCTCGGTGCGCCAGGAGTACCGCTTTGACCGGTCCGGCGAATCGTATCTTATCGATGCGAGGATGAGCTTTCGGGCCGACGGTGGCGTCGACTTGACCCTCGGAGACACCGAAGAAGCTGCCTTCGCTGTGCGGCTGTCCGAAGAGTTTCGCGAAGACCGCGGAGCGACCTTGATGAACTCGGATGGTCTTACGGGTACTAAGCAGATTTGGGGAAAACGGGCGAAGTGGGTCGACTACTCGACGTCCGTCAACGGACGAAAAGTCGGCCTCGCAATTTTCGACCATCCGTCCAACCCGGGCGCTCCGACTTACTGGCATGCTCGCGGCTACGCTTTGAACTCTGCGAACCCATTCGGGGTGAGAGACTTTACTGGAGACAAGACGAAGAACGGTTCTATGAGCGTGCCGGCCGGTAAAGCGCTGACCTTCCGCTACCTTGTTGTCATGCACGATGGAGATGCCGCAGAGGCCGGAGTGCCGAAGCTGTACGAGGCCTTCGCTGCGAAACCGTAAGCCGGGTCGGGCACAGTCAGAAGTCACAAGCCCGGTCCTCATGCAACCTTCGCCAGGCGGCGTGAAGCCAGCCAGTTCCAGATTGTTTGGGATGGTGCAGCGCTAGGCGCAACCTTCTCTGCCGGGAGCAGGTAACTCACCGTCAGACCCACGGCAAACAGCAGTACATTGCCGATAACCCCGATCAGCAGTTCGTCATAAGGAAAGTTCCAGGCGCCAAGGTCCAACAGCGGCGCTGTTCCTTTTGTAAGCGCCGCCCAAACGCTGAAGCAAAGATTCGCCACGATGCCGCAGTAGACGCCAATGCGGTGCGCGCGCTTGGTGAGAAACGCAAGAAAGAACAGGCCCATGAGCCCCCCACTGGCAATTGCGGAAACTGCAAACCAGCTGGCGAGTGCGCTGCCCTTGCTTTGCACCAGCAGCAAGGCTGTTCCTATATTAAGGATTCCCTTAAGCACGACGAATGTCTTGGCCGCAACCAGGCGTTCGCGATCGGTCGAATGCGGTCGAAAGAACCGATAAAAATCCTCTACTGCAACAACCGACATCGAGTTAAGATCGCTGGCGAGCATTGTCATCGCAGAGCCGCTGAGACAAGCCAAAAGCAACCCGAGCACACCCGGCGGTAAATGCTGGCTCAGAAAATACGGAAACATCTGGTCGGCTTTGGTAATGCTGGCCGGGATGCCTTCTCCAGTCACCTGAAAGTAGCCCCACACACAGGTGCCAATCAGCATGAACATCGCCCAGACCGGAACCGAGAGAAACGCGCCGACTCTGACGCCCTTGAAAGCGCCTTCATCCGTCTTGGCAAGCAGGTAGCGCTGAACCATGGTCTGATCGGCTACGTAACGCTGCAGATACCAAAACAAGCCGTACAACAGCAGCACCAGCACTGAGTTCTTGCCCAAACTCCACTCCGGAACACCAAGGCGGAATTTGTTCGCGTCCGCGGCGCGCCCGAGCACGGCTGCAGGACCGCCCTCCGGTAAAAACAGCAGGAAACCGAGCACGATCAGGATCGAGGCTCCCATAACGAAACCCTGGATCACATCCGTCCAGACGATGGCCTCGATGCCGCCCTTCATTGCATAGAGAATCAGCACCGCCGCAACAGCGACAATCACAACGACGATATTCCAGCCGGTAATACTCGAGATCGTGAGCGCCATCAGGTAGAGGACGAATCCCATCTTGCTGAAATGCGCAAGCGAGAAAGCGAAGGCACTGTAGAAGCGCGCCGGTCTGCCAAAACGTCTTTCGAAGTACTCATAAGCGCTCATGCCGATCACTTCGCGGTAGAACGGAATGATGATCTTACCCACGAACGGGAGCACGGCGATGAGCATGAACCCCGGCACCATGAGCGACCAGTCCCCGGCATAGCTCGATCCGGGGTAGGCGACGAATGTCACGCTCGAGACCATCGTGGCCAGCATCGACATGCCCATGGCCCACGACGGAACACTGCGCCTGGCGACGAAGTAGTTCTCCGTGGTGGTCTGGCGACGCGAGAACCGCAAGCCCAGAGCGGTCATTCCCATGAGGTAGGCGAACACGACGGCGAAATCCAGCCACCGGACGCTGGGTGTCATCTGCCGTTACCCTGGAACACTTTGATGATGGCGCTGTTATCTTCCAATCCCCACCCGGCTTCATCCGCACTTGCGAGTAACCGCTCATGTACTTCAGTCAGCGGAAGCAGCGAGTCGTTCTCTTTTCCGCACTGCAGCATCAGCCGGACATCTTTCCAATGCTGTGCCAGCCGCGCTTCGGGCACGAAGTTGCCGGTGATCATCTTCTGTCCCTTCGTGTCCATCACACGTGAGTACGCCGGCCCCGATTTGAGAATCTCGAGAGCACGCTGCGGATCGATTCCGCTGCGGCGCGCAAATTCCAGCGCTTCGGCGAGCACAGCGCGGTGCAGTCCGATTGCAAGATTCAGCACGAGTTTCATGCGGGTACCCGTCCCGGGAGGCCCCGTATGGAAAACCGGATGACCGAAGGTCCGAAGCAGATCCTGGGCCGCGGTGAAGCCCGACTGACTCGCCCCACATATAACGATTGCCTCACCGGCGCCGATCTGCTTGCTGGAACCGCCGAGCGTTGCGTCAAGGTACATGACCTCACGTTCCGCAAGTTGCCCCGCGATGCGCTGTACTGTCTCGGGATCGCCGGTCGTTGTGTCGATGATCATGTCGCCGGGCCGCAACTCATTCAGAATGTGCGAAACGACGGCACAGACTTCGCCTGGACCGGGAAGGCTCAGAATAACTCGGCGGCATTGCTTAGCGACGGCAACTCCGTTCGGAAGCGGATGCCCGCCGAGCCGCTCCAACCGCAGGACCGCTTCGGCGCTTGGGTCGTAGGCGTAGATCGGGTATCCGGCGCGTACCAGGCGTTCGGCCAGCGCGCTGCCGACCAGCCCTACTCCAAGCAGGCCGACGGGGGCGGTTTCGGAATGCGAAAAACTTTTCGTCAAGGGCAGGACAAGAGTTATCATATTCCCGTGACGGTCGTCAACGGCGCGAAACCCAGCGCCAAAAGCCAGGTACAGTCGCTTGCGAAGGGCTTTCGCGTCCTCGAAGCTTTCGACAGCGAAGATAGAGAGCTTACGCTGACTCAGATTGCCGGGAAAGCGCGGCTGGACGCGGGCACTACGTTTCGCATCGTTCGCACCCTGGTGGACCTGCAGTACCTGATCGAAGTTCCGGGCGCGAAGCGATACTACCTGGGGCTGAAGGTGCTCGGCCTGGGATTCCACGCGATAGCACGCATGAATCCGCACGACAGCGCTCGTCCGGTGCTGCGCTCACTCGTGGGACAGGTGCGGGAAGCGGCGAGTATCGGCGCCCTCGACGGGGCAGACGTGGTGTACATCGACCGTGTTCATGCCGGCCTGGTACGTCTTGGCGTGGAAGTACGCATCGGGTCGCGAGTGCCTGTGTATTCAACGGCGATCGGCCACGCGCTGATCGCACATCTGCCGAAGGCCGAACGCCTGCGCATTCTCAGCTTGCGCGAACGAGTGAAGATCACCCCTCACACCCCGACGAGCATGGCAGTGCTGGAAGACCGACTAAAGTCGGTGCGGGAGGCCGGCTACGCACTTTCCGATCAGGAGACGGTATTGGGACTTCGCATCATCGCAGCACCGATTCTTGATGCGGATGGACACCCCTACGCTGCTGTCAGTGTGGCAAGCCCGGCAATGCACAAGTCCCTGCAGGATTTTGTGGAAAGTTCCGTCGAACCCGTGAAAGAAGCGGCGAAGCAACTGGCGCGGCTGTACGGGCTATCGGGATCGGCGTCGTTTGTTGTGTAATCGCTCCTAACGCCAGGGTTACTCCTGCCGCAAGGTCACCATAGGCTCCACCTTCATTGCGCGTCGTGCCGGGAAATAGCACGCCGCCGTTGCCACTACTGTCAGCAACACGGAAACGCCAACAAACGTCAGTGGATCAGTCGGACTAACGCCGAAGAGCAAACTCGATGCTGCCTGCCCGAGCCAGAGCGCACCCAACAACCCGATCACCAGGCCCGTAAGACTGAGTTTGAGACCTTCACCGATGATCATGCGGAAGATCTCGCCCGCTTGCGCACCGACCGCCATACGTATACCGATCTCATGTGTGCGAGTCGCTATTGAGTACTGGATCAGCCCGTAGATGCCGATTGCTGCCATCAGCAGCGCAACGGCAGAGAAGCCGATCAGGAGCGATGTCTGAAAGCGCCGCTCCGCAAGGAAATGAGCAAGCCGTGTTTCGAGCGTCGTTACACCATAGACAGGAACGTGCTTTTCGACACGCCGTATGGCAGCCTGAACTGCCCCGACCATCTTCAATGGATCGTCCGCAGTCGTCTTTACGAGGAGAGTCGCAAGCCGGGGCGGGTTCTGTGTCAGAGACTCGAACATCTGTGGAATCGGTTCGTTCTCCAATCCTTGCCGACGCATGTCGCCGACAACTCCGACTACAGTGAACCAGGGACTCGAGTCCGAGGCGCCTACTCTGAAGCGCTTGCCTACTGGATCGAGGCCGCGCCACAGCCGGTGTGCCAGCGCATCGTTGACGATCGCAACCGCCGGTAAGTCCGGCCCGTCTGCGGCCGAGAAGAAGCGTCCCCGCAACAAAGGAGTTCCCACCGCCCTAAAGAACCCGGGACTAGCTTCATCGCTGCGGAGCCGCATGCGCTCGACAACATCCCGGTTGTCTCCTTCAGCGCTAACGACTCGTTCGGCGTTGCCACCGATGAACAGATCGCTGACGATACCGGCAGTCTCAACGCCTGGGAGCGATTCGATCTCTTCCAGCACGCGGCTATAGAAACTTGCCCGCTGACCTGTTCCGCTAAAGGTCGTTGTCGAGAGCTGCATCGAGAGGACCTGCTCCGGACGGAAACCGAGACTTACGCTCTCGACCGACCGAAGGCTCCTGGTTAGAAGACCAGCGCCAACAAGCAAAACGACTGCCAGGGCAAACTCGGTGATAACGAGAGCTCGGCGGGTTCGACGCGTGGCTACTCCTCCTGCGATGCCTCGACCCCCTTCCTGATCGGATGGCCTGAGGCTCCGGCGAGCCAGAGTTATGGCCGGTGTCAAACCGACGAGAATTCCGGTAAGCAGACAAAGGACCAATGCTCCGCCGAGCACCCGCGGGTCCAGGCTGACCTCATCGAGGCGAGCCAATTCCACGGGTTTGATTACCACTATCAGCCGCATGGCTGCGACAGCGATCAGCAATCCCAGCAGGCCCGATATTATGGACAGCGTCAGACTTTCGGCCAGTAACTGGCGGACAATGCGCGCATAGCTGGCACCCAGGGCCGCTCGAACGGCAATCTCCTTCTCTCGGCTGGCGCTCCGAGCCAGGGAGAGGCTCGCCACGTACGTCGCCGCACTCAGAAGCACACAAAAAACAGCCCCGGCCAGCATCCACAGAGCGAGTCTGGCGCTGTGACCCGTTACCTGGATGCTTAACGGCACCACGCTGATACCTCGATTGCGGCCAGCGGCCGGCATCTGGTCGTCGAGGCGGCGTGCGATGGCGTCCATCTCGGCTTGCGCTTGCTCAATCGTCACATCAGGTTGAAGCCTTCCAAGGACAGTCCAGAAACCCGAGCCACGCGCCCGACGAACCGATTCCCAATCGGGAAACAGCGTATGAGGTTCCCAAACGTCAGCATCGAGTTTCAGAAATTCAAACTTGTCAGGAAGCACGCCGATGATCTCCGAAGGAAGACCATCGATGACGAGATTCGATCCAATGGCGCCCTGCGAGGCTGCGAAGCGGGTCTGCCAGAATCGATGACTAATCAGCGCCACGCGCTGCCTCAACTCCGCCTCCCTGGCCGTGAACATACGCCCGCGCGATGGTTCGACTCCAAGCAGGGCAGGCAAGTTCGGGGAATGCCGGACGACGCTGACTTTCTCCGCGCCTTCTGCGTTGGTTAGCGTTGCTGAAACGGAGTCGAAGAAAGCCAGATCTGCAAAGGTCTTAGTTTGGCCCAGCCATTGTTCGATGTTCCAATAAGCCGTCCTGCCCTCGCGAACGTTCTGCGTCGGAACCTCTGACCAAACCATTGCCAGCTGCTCCGGAGCGCGATAGGGCAGCGGCCGGAGCAGGACGGCGTTCAAGGCGCTGAACATCGCCGTGTTGGCACCGATAGCGAGGGCCAGTACGACGACCGACGTAATTGTGTAGCCGGGACTGTTGCAGAGAGTCCGGAGTGCATACCGGATGTCTTGTGCCACCGTTTCGACCCCAGAGAACGCCCTCCGCTCCCGGTACGCTTCCTTCATCGGCTCCATCGGTCCAAAGCTGCGTAGGGCCGCATAGCGCGCCTCCTCCGGACTCATCCCCGCTTCGAGGTTGTCCTCAATCTGTCGCTGCAGATGGAAGTTCACTTCCTGGTCCAGCTCGCGTTCGAGGCGCTTGCGGCCAAAAAGACCAGTCATGCGGGCGGCAATTACACTGACCCAACTCATCCGGGCTCCTCCGCCAGACTTTGCGGGTCGAAGCCAAGGAAGCGTTCAATGGTCGCGGACATCCGTCGCCAGTCCCTGGTTTCTTTCGCGAGTCGCTTCCGCCCGGCTGCCGTAATCAGGTAGAACTTTGCCTTACGGTTCTTTTCGGACGCTCCCCACCTGGATGAGATCCACCCTTCCTGCTCCATTCGCAGCAAAGCAGGGTACAGGGTGCCCTGATTGAGTTGCAGTACGTCGTCACTGATCTGCTCAATCCGGCGGGCGATACCGTAACCGTGCTGCGGTCCGAGCGCCTCCAGGGTCCGGAGAACGAGGAGTATGAGGGTGCCCTGGAGAACTTCGGCTCTGTCTGTTTCGTGCTTCACTAGGAAACCTACAGGAACACTATAACCGACGTCATTTAGGCCGTCAACAGGAAAGCAACTCAAATTCCAGCAGCGGAAACTCAGCAGCTGGCAACTCGAACTGCGAGTACCTTGTTCCGTTTCTCCTGCGTGTAGCTACACGGTTCGCGTTCTCGACACGGTTCTTTGATGCTGCGGACAAAGCGCTCAGTTGTTCTATCGCTCAGCCTCAACACGCCGGGTTGAGTGCCTGCTCACTTTGACCCGATCTGTCTCTGTAGCTCGCGAAACCGCTTCATTGTACGTTCCGCATCAGCAATGCGACCCAGTTTGCGGTACGCTTGCGCAAGCTGAAAATGTGCCGCCTGGGAGAGTTTTGTTGCGGATTCCAGGGCTACTGCCTGTTCGAGATACTTCAATGCAGATGCCGAGTCGCCACTTGCATTCAGCGCCTTCCCCAACTCGACCAGAGTCTCCGGCATACCGGGCCTTAGTCCGTCTGCGCGCTTGAGTTCCACTATTGCGGCAGGTACATTGCCACGGTTGAGCAGCACCGAACCGAGCTTGTAAACAGCTTCTGCGAACCCGGGCGAAAGCTGCAGCTCCGTGCGAAACTCCGATTCCGCTTTCTCGTAGTCACCAGATTGGACGTAGAGATCACCAAGAGCCAGATGGATGCCGCGCAGATCGGGTCGCACCTTCAGAGCGGCACGATAGTGCTCTTCAGCAGCGGGGATCTTTCCAGTAGCAGCGTTTGCTGCACCCAGCAATTGATGGGCACGAGCCGATTCCGGGCTGGACTCGAGCAGGCGGTCCAATGCGGCCTTGGCCAGCGTGCGATGTGCTTCGCTCAGGAAATAGAGAAGTTCGGGGTCTCCGGGGCGCTTGACCAGAGCCGCCTCGAAATGATCGACTGCATCTCGCGCCCGGTTGCATTCGAGGAGCGCCACTCCGAGCAAATCGTGGGTCTGCGCCCGCTCGAGATGCGGCACCGCCTCGACGGCGAATCCCTGGGACAGTAGTGCGGCACCGAGCATGGCGTGTGCACCGACGAGATTATCGTCAAGCTCCAGTGCTTTACGTAGTGAGGCGATCGCGGCCGGATAGTCTTTGCGGTCCAGATGAACGGCGCCAAGATTGACATGCGCGGCGGACATCCGCGGCGCGAGCTCGGCTACGCGGCGAAACTCGTCAACCGCGAGCTTTAGATCGCCGGCTGCTTTCGCCTTCAGCCCGGCTTCCACATGCTGCCGCAGTTCAGGCGTGACCTGCAAGGCAAGGAAGAGAACAGCAGCTGTAGTCACTCGGGCTCCACGACGGTCAGGATCTGATCAGCCGCGACGTTTTCCAGACTTTGGCGCTTACCGCCGGGCCAGGTGATCTCGACGCTTGCCTTTGTCGAGCCACCCAACCCGAAGTGCACTCGCGAGTCACTCGCCGAGAGGTAGCTTCCCGAGGTACTAGCGTAAGCGGATTGCCGGCCGATTCGCACAGCTGCGCCCTGTCCGTCACGTGGACTGCTTGTGCCGTTCAGTTTCAGAGTTAGCCAGTGCTGTCCATTTGGCTTGCCCAATATCACCAGTGGACTTCCTCCAAGCACCGCAACAACGGCATCTATCGAGCCATCGTTATTTAGGTCACCGAACGCTGCACCTCGGCCCACCACGGCCGGAAGCACGCTGACTTCGCGAGTGTGGAACTTTCCGTGCACATTGCGGTATACACCTGGAGGCTCTTTGTATTTCAAACCGGCGTGCA